>CAYMMR010000076.1:0-9969 GCA_964391545.1 uncultured Nitrospinota bacterium
AAATGCGGTGAGAGGAAAAGTTATATAATCCACCGGAAAAGTCGTTCAGAAAAAGTTCTTACAGTGCAGTAAAGTTAAAATTGGAGGAAATCATGGCAAAGCTTGTTCAGAAGGTCGGCATATTTATAGATGCCGAGAATATCGAGCTGTCGGGCTATAATATATACGGCGGAAGGACGGACTATAAAAAGATAATAAAGGCAATAGGCGAAAGGGAAATAACGAGGATAATATATTATAAGCCGCAGTATAAGGAGGTATCGGATGTTTTTAAGAAATTCTGGGAAGGGGAGGTCGGCGGCGAGATAAAGCAGCCCCTAAAAAATGCGGACAGCCTTCTTATTATGGATGCGGTAACGCTTGCGGACAAATTGGATGTAGTTGTGATACTTGGCGGAGACAAAGATTATCTGCCGCTCTTATGGTATCTGAAATCGAGGGGGTGCAAGACGGAATTATGGGGGTATCCCGAAACCGTATCGGATATTATGAAGGAATCCGTGGATAAGTTTTTTGCGCTCGACGAAAGCTATATAATAAAGGATAAACCGAGGGGTAAATTGTCATATAAGCCGAGATTTCCGGAGCATAAGCATGAAGAAGGCGGAGGGGATAATTCCTCTTTATGAGCCAAGAAACTTTTCTCTCGCTTCCGTTAATTTTTCTTTTGCTTTATTTTTTAATATGTTGCGGAACAAAAGAAAAATTAAAAAGTCGTTCAAGAAAAGTTTCTTGGCTATTATAGGCTTTTTCGATTTTATTTAAAGTTGGAGGTTGTAATCATGTCTGAGCAGAAAGGCAGGAAAGGCAAGTCTGTGCAGACTTTGAGCAGGATATTTTTAGAGTCTGCAGACAGTATTGCATCCAAAACAAGCGCAAAAAAGATATTTTTGTATGCCGATTTGGTAAATGATTATAAGCTGTTAAAAGAGATGTCGAAGAGAGAGGAGATAATATTTATAACAAAAAACGAGGATGCCTTCCGCAAGCAGGCAGGCATAGAGAAAAACATAATCGGAATACCCGCTGTGGAATTTACCCGTATCGGCTTAATAAAGATTGCGGTCATGAAAGGCTTGTCTTCCGGCATGGTTGAAGACGGCGATAAGATCATATTTGTTACCGGAACGCATGGAATCGGCTACTTCGACAGCATTATAACCGTTGACATAGGCAGGGAGACTGAAATACTTACATCCAGCAATGTTCCTGACATCGCCGAAAATTTAAAGCCCGAAGTGTTCGAGGTGGTATTGAATTTGTCCTTGGAACTGGCAAGTCAGGGGAGAGAGGGGAAGCCTGTGGGCACCATATTTGTAATAGGGGACCATGAAAAGGTATTGCAGTTATCGAGGCAGATGATTATAAATCCATTTCAGGGCTATCCGGAAGAAGAAAGGAATATAATGGACCCTGCGCTGAGGGATACCATAAAGGAATTTTCCGCGCTCGACGGAGCTTTCGTAATAAGGGAAGACGGCGTGGTAATGGCTGCAGGGAGGCATCTCTCCGCTGCCCTCGAAAAGGAAGACTTTCCCCACGGGCTCGGCAGCCGTCATGTGGCAGCTGCAGGAATCACATCGGTAACCGATGCTGCCGCCATAGTAATATCCGAATCCACAGGCGAGGTCAGGATATTCAAGAAGGGGAACATATTTATGGAGATTGAGAAACCGGTGAAATGAATCCGAATTTAACAAATATAACCGGATTGCTGGCTGCTGCGCTTACAACCATTTCCTTTTTACCGCAGGTGATTAAAATCCTTAAAACCAGACATACAAAGGATATTTCCCTCTTGATGTATGTTGTCTTTACTACAGGTGTTTTATTATGGCTTATTTACGGTATTATGCTGAGAGAGACGCCGATTATTATCGGAAACGGCATTACTCTCATATTTGTTATAATCGTGCTGGTTTTCAAAATCAGGTATAAGTAGTGTATGGTGAAAAATGATATTTTTTTCACTTCCGTTATTTTTTCTTTTGCTCTATTTTAACCCCCCTTCCTCCCCCCTTTAAAAAAGGGGGGATTGAGGGGGGTTGGAACAAAAGAAAAAATGCGGCGAGATGAAAAGCTATATAATCCGCCGTAAAAGTCGTTCAAAAAAAATCATTTTTCACCGGATGCCAAATAATTTTATGCAAAAGTTCAGGAAGACAATTACGCTTTTCGATGATTACTACGATATGATGTCCGACCGTATCAGGATGGAGTCGTATCGGAAGGCCGTATTCGAGACCGTTAAAAAGGGAGATGCGGTTCTCGATCTCGGCTCTGGTCCCGGCATATTGTCGTTCTTTGCGATTCAGGCAGGGGCAAGGAAGGTATATGCCGTGGAGAAAATGGCGGAGAGCATAAACCTTGCCCGCCAGATTGCGATTAAAAACGGTTTTGACAGGTCGGTTGTATTTATCCATGGAAATTCAAAAGACATAGATTTGCCGGAAAAGGCGGATGTAATAGTTTCGGAGACGCTGGGGAGCTTTGCCCTCGAAGAGAATACCCTCGAATTTATAATCGATGCGAAAAGGCGATTTTTAAAAGAAGGGGGGAAAATGATTCCGCAGGGCGTTCAGTTATGGCTGGCGCCCGTATCGTCTCCGGTTGTATATAAAAAGATGAAGTTCTGGCAGGATGTGTATAATATGGATTTTTCTCCTGCCGCCGAAGAGACAGCAAAGAAGCTGCTGATAGAGGATATAGAGCCGTCCTTTCTATTATCGAAGCCAAAGAGTTTTAAGGAGATAGATCTTATGACGGCCGGATCTCCGACTATAGAAGGCGATATTGCCTTTGATTTCGATAAATCGGGTCTTCTCCATGGGATTGGAGGATGGTTTAAGGCGTCTCTCACTCCTTCCATATCGTTTGTTACATCCCCCGATGCGCCAAAGACACACTGGAGACAGGCATTTTTCCCCTTCAGAGAGCCTATCCCCGTAACAAGCAGAGACAGCATTAAAATCAGCATGAAAATAGGGCCGAAGGGAGACAACACCGACGAGACCTTTATCACTTATAACTATTTCTGCACCCAGGAGTCGGATTCGCTTATTATAGATAAAGGCATGAAAGCCGGGCGTAACGACCCCTGCCCCTGCGGCAGCGGGAAGAAATATAAAAAATGCTGCGGTATTTAGCCACGGACTTTCACGGACTAAAAAATAAAACAATGATAAGAAGAAAGAGAGAAGATGGAGAAAAAATAAAAAAATGGGACACAGATGGACACAGATAAACACAGATAAATGCAATAAAATTCTTTATCCGATTTTTCTGTGTCTATCTGTGTCCAAATTTTATTTTTCTCTCTTTCTCTTTTTTCCACTTTTCTCCTTAATCTTTTTACTTTTTTGTCCGTGTAAATCTGTGGCTAAAACATATTTTTGAATGAAACAGATAGATTGCCTGATATTCGTCCCCGGGATAAATTCGATAGCGCACAGGGAGAGGTTTACTACCATATACGATTTTCCGCGCGGGGCATTGAGTCTTGCCAGCTTTCTTAAGGCAAAGGGTGTTTCATCGCTGGTTGTCCCTCTTGATTTTTACATGCCTCCATTAACTCCCCCCAGCCCCCTCTTTAATAAAGAGGGGGAGGAAGGGGGAGTTGGGGGAGATAGGAGTGTGGAGATTGAATCGGAGATCGGTAAAATCGTAGAAGCGGTATCGAGGGAATACCAGCCTCTCGTTGCGGGAATAAGCGTTCCATATACGATGCTCTACCCCGCCTCTCTTAAAATAGCGGAGAATTGCAAAAAAGTCATGCCCTCCGCCATGACTTGTATGGGAGGCCCCCATGTATCTTATAGAGATGCGCAGTGTTTCGAAGATTCTGATTATGTTGATGTAATAGTCAGGGGCGAGGGAGAGTGGGCGCTTCTCGAAATAATCGATGCAGTTAAAAGTAAGAGGGGTTTTCATAATATAAAAGGAATAACCTTTTACGAATCACGAATCACGAATCACGAACCACGAACCCCGGATCACGAATCCCGAGTAATTCAAAATCCGCCGCATCCGCCCGGCGATATAAAAGAACTGCCTATGCTCGATTATACGCTTTTGCCGGAAGAGTTTGTCAGAAATATGGCCGTTTCTATTGTGGCGAGCAGGGGGTGCGCCTATAAGTGCAGTTACTGCAACGAATCGAGATTCTGGGGGCATAAGGTCAGAAAAATTCCGATAGATAAAGTTATCGAGGAGATAAGGATACTCGGCTCCGATTATAATAATTACCCTGTCGGGCTCGAGGACAGCATGTTCAATATGAGGTCGCCTTATTTTTTTGAATTTTGCAGCAGGCTGTCGGACTTGAGATTAAATCCTAATTTATATCTTCTGTCCAGGGTTGATTCCGTATCGGAAGAAGGATACGGGGCGATGAGAAAGGCAGGCATAAGAAATATTATATTGGGCATCGAGAGCGCCTCCCCGAAGGTTCTTAATGCCATGAATAAAAAGATAACCGCAGGGCAGGCAGAAGAAGCCTGTAAAACCGCCGTTGGCAGCGGGCTTGTCGTCGGGGCGTTCTGGATTATAGGGCATCCGGGGGATAATCCGGCAGAATCGGAGATTACACTCGAAGTTATGGATAAATTTTATAGCAAAGGAATTTTACAGACCTCCGAGATAGCCCTCTTTGTTCCGTATCCCGGAACCGATATATTCGAGCAGCCCGAAAAGTATGGGCTTGAAATATTGAGCTATGAGTGGGAAAGATGGGGGAGGTTCAATACCGACCCTGTGTGCCAGTTAAAGGATTTCAAATCCGATGAGATTAAGCTATACTGGGAAAAGGGGGTGGAGATTGATAGAAAGTGGAGGGATAAAAAGGCGAAAAGGTTTTAAACCTCTTGACCTCTTAGCCTATTAGCCTTTCTTTTATGGATAAAATAGACAGAAAGACATTTTTGAGACAGGGGTTGGCCTATGTTGCGGAAAAATTGGCGTCTTCCATGGAGGATAAGATTACGCCCGTAAAGAGAAAACGGATAAGGCCTCCTTATGCGGTAAACGAGGTTCTCTTTCTCTCCCTTTGCAATTCCTGCAATAGATGTATGGAGGTATGCCCTCATAATGCAATAAATTTCGATGATTCGGAAAATTTAATCGGCGCAGGCAAGCCTGTTATAGCGCCGAGGAAATCGCCCTGCTATATGTGCGAAGATATGCCCTGCGTAAAGGCGTGCGAGCCCGGCGCATTGAAGAAAATAGAGGAAGAGCCTCTTAAAATGGGCAGGGCAATTATAATAAAAGAGAGGTGCAATGCGTGGGGCGGCCGCGACCCTTTTTGCGATTACTGTTTCGATAGATGTCCTCTCAAAGGCGATGCGATATATATGGATGCAAGAGGGGCGCCTGTGGTAATAGACGATAAATGCACAGGCTGCGGTATATGCGAATATATCTGCGTTGCAGACCCTCCTGCAATAAGGGTGATGCCTGAATAAAATAAAAAAGTGAAAGTGAAAGTGAAAGTGAAAGGGAAATAACTTACACTTGCACTTACACTTACACTTAATTTTCAAATGAAATACCGATACGATTTACTGAAGATAAAATTTTTAAAATCCCTTTTTAAAGCACGTCCCCTTCAATTTTTCCTCCAAATACTCCCTGTCTTTCTCTTCGTCCTTGTAATATTAACCGGCATGTTTGGAAGTCAGATTCCGGCGAGAAATATTGCAACTGTTTTAACATGGACTATATGGTGGGCAGGCATAATATTTTTGATTCTCTTCTTAGGGGCTTCGTGGTGCCTTATATGTCCATGGATGGCTGTTGGAAACTGGATTCAGAGATTGTCCTTTTGGAAAAAGAACGACAAGCCGTTAGGGCTTGGAAATAAATGGAGTTGGAAGAGAAACAGATACCCTGCCATAATATTTTTCTTCATTGTCAGCGCCCTGGAGCTTGGAATCTTTATAACATATAGTCCTCTATATACTGCATATCTTTCCATCTTTATACTGTTTCTGGCTGTTATGACAGCGCTTATATGGGATAAGAATATCTTTTGCCGGTATATATGCTTTGTCGGCGCTATTGTCGGCATGTATTCGAATCTTTCTCCTGTCGAGGCCAGAAGCCGTGATAAAGATGTGTGCGGCAGGTGTAAAACAAAGGATTGCATAAAGGGAAATGCCGATGGTTACGGTTGCCCTATATTCGAATATCCGGGAGGTATGGAGAAAAATACAAACTGTATTTTGTGCACGGAGTGTATAAAGACATGCCCCAATGATAATATGACCTTGAATATAAGACCTTTTTTATCAGACCTTACGAATCTCCCCTCACCTCAATCCTCTCCCCGGAGGGGAGAGGAGGTAAAGGGAGAATCCTCTCCTTTTAGGGGAGAGGGATTAAATAAATTCCCTCTCCCTTTAGGGGAGAGGGTTAGGGTGAGGGGGAGGATGGATGAGGCAATGCTTTCCCTCACGCTTCTCGGTCTTACGATATTTCATGGCGTTACGATGCTTCCTGTGTGGTATAACTGGGCAGTGAAGGCAATGGAGAAAGGCTATTTTTATTATCTCTTTTCCTTTATATTAATACAGGCGGTCTTTGTCCTTTTACCCATTGTTTTGCATTATATATTTTCATGGATGACCGCTAACATATTCCGAACCCCGAACCACGAACCCCGAACCCCGAACAATATTTTCATATCTTTCTCCTATTCCTTTCTTCCTGTTGCCATTGCATACCACTTCTCACATAATTTATCCCATATAAAAAATGAGGGTTATAAAATTATATCCGTCATTTCCGACCCCTTTGGATGGGGGTGGAACCTCTTTGGCACTAACCCTCCCGTTCACCATTTTAACCCCCCCATCCCCCCTTTATTAAAGGGGGGTGATGTGGGGTTAGGGCATTCAATGCACTCTATGGCTATGCTCCATCAGAGCGGAATAAGTCTGCTGGATATAATAGTAGTAACCCTCGGATTTCTGAGTGGTGTCTACATAGCATATAAAACCTATCGTTCCCACGCAGAGCATGGGAACGAGTTATTGAGACTCACCACTCACCACTCAACACTTAACACTTATCTTGGGTTGTTCCCTTTCATAATTTTAATTACATTATATAGTATTGCAACACTATATCTGCTTAATCAGCCTATGGTAATGAGAATGCAATAAGTTACCATAGAGTAACCTTTTCTTATTTATCCAACCTTTTGAAAGTATTTGATATTTAATTTGCTCAGCCGATTATATTGTAACTCTACAGTAACTGTCTGTGCTTAATACGAGAATGCCTATTAAAAGGGAATTGTAAATATATTCAATAAAATTAATGGGTTATGTAAACTATTTTGATTGTATAGATATTGGCATTTATTTTGCTGTAATATATAAGAGTTTTTATTTTCTATCTTAAGAGACCTTTGAATTTTGTCATTTCGAGGAGCGTTAGCGACGAGAAATCTTAATGATTTCAGATTGTTTAAGATTTCTCCCTCTGGTCGAAATGACACAATTGGCACTTTTTCAAAGGTCTCTTAAAATTGTGCTGTAGAAATTAAAAGATAAGGAGGTGATTATAAAGTTAGGAGTTAGGAGTTAGGAGTTAAGAGTTAGGAGTCAGGAAAAAACGCTTTACTCCGAACTCATAACTCCCAACTCCTGACTAAGTTGTCCCCCTGCTTAGCGTGAACATCCAACAATTTGTCCTTATTAAAGGAAGGGAGGAAAGTGATGAGAATAAAAAGCTCATTTTTGATTTTATTAACAGCTTTATTGACTATTTCTTTTAGCAGTTCGGCTTATGCAGTAGAGTGGAAGGTCCCCGGTATGTTCAAGAACTGGGCGCTGTCTCAGAACAATTTCAGGATGGGTAAAGACGGCGGCATCAAAGACGAGTATGTTGTTAGCATAACGGAATTTAAGCCTCAAATTATTGGATTTGACGGCGATGTAAAGGTAATGCTCAATATAGATGCTGCTCAGGGCTGGTGGGGTGTAGATAATATTCAGGGGACATTTATTGACTGGCAGGGAAGTCTAAGAACCCACGGCGGTCCCGGCGGTGTATTCGAGAATAAAGGAAATAACTATGATATCCATGTTGACGAGGCTTATATAGATTTCAAGCTCCCCTTTATGCAGAATACAAGGGCGGATGTAGGAAGAAAATTAATCATCCTCGGCAACAGGCTGGTAGTTGATTATGAATATGAAGGTATTGGATTTACATCGAATTTCGGCGATGTTACCACATACCTGACGTGGAGAAAGGTTAATGAAGGTTATGCAGGTCTCGGCGATAAAGGCAAAAACGATTTCCAATGGGACAGCCTGGTTCAGGGGTGGGCAGGCGCGGCTAATTCCAGCGGACTCGATGCAGATTTGCTTTTACTGAATATCGATAAAAAGCTTTCTAATGGAAAAGTATCTGCTTTTTATGCCTACTATACCGATGCAGGCGCTGAGGACGGCGTTGCATATCTCTATGACATGATAGATTACAGCAATGCCAGATTCAGACCCCAGATAGGGACATTGAATATCTTCGGTGTATCCGGCGATGTAAAGTTTGGAAAGATTTCTCTGAAATTCGAGGGTGATTATCTTTCTGGAACAGACCCAATAAAGAATACGAGCTACAATAGCTCCGGGATTCCGGCAAAGAACAGCGCTGGAGAATGGATCGGAGGCGGACTGCAGAGGCCCGGAACCCCGGGAACAATTGCCGTTACAGGGGTAACAGCAGCCCTCCCAGGTTATCTCCCGCCTCATTATTACAACAGGCTCGATATAAACGACGGCAACATCAGCGGATGGAATCTGTATGCGGATTTATCCGTAGCCGATGTTGCGCCGGGCATTACTCCCGGGTTTAAACTCGGGGCAGGCTCTGGCGACAGTGATGTTAGGAGCGGGGCAGGAAACATTAATAAACTTCAGACGGAGGGGTGGTTTTATATCTGCGAGGTATGGGAAGACTCCATCATGCCAGATTTGACAGGTATTACGCCGCAGGGTCTCGGAGCACCATGGCCAAGAGGCTACAGGGAATTTGAGAATCAGATACTCCTTCAGGCAAATCTGACATGGAAGCCTGCGCCGAAATGGACGATATTCGGCTCTTATACATGGGTTCAGGCACAGCAGGACATACCGGCATGGGGAACCGAGCCGTCTTCCGATAAGAAGCAGACAGGAGGGTATGCCAACACTGCCAACTCGAACCTTTCGGAGTTTATAAATGATGCCAGCCATCGCTATACAGGCACTTATTCAGATGGAACGGCTTATACCACTTATGGAGGTCCCGATTATACGAGGGTATCTAAAGACTTAGGAACCGAGATAGATTTGATGCTTACTTATAACCTGTATCAGGGTGTGAACTTTGATTTGAGAGGCGGCTATTTCTTTGCAGGCGACGGCGCAAGGTATCTAATGGCAGGCGCTAAAGGCTGGGATTTAAACCCATGGGAAGCAAGATGGGATATAACATGGGTATGGTGAGTTAAAGATTCAGACAATAGACCATAGACATTAGACCATAGACATCAGACTTAAACAAGATGGCGGTAAGCAAAGAGTCTGATGTCTAAAGTCTGAAGTCAAAAGTCTTAATTTTTTAACCCGGTTCCTCTTGGTTGGTAATCGAACCCACATTTCGAGTTACCTCCTCCTCGCTTGAGGAACCGGGTAATTTTTAGAATTAAGAGTGAAGAATTAAGAGTTAAGAATGAAAAACAAGCAGAGTCCCTTGATTTTTAAATTCTTAACTTTTAACTCTTAATTCTTAATTCACAATTTTAAGGATGGGGGGTGGGAAAAATTGGGGAAGGTTAAGCCTTCCTTTTTCTTTCTTATTGGACACAGATGACAGCGCTGCTGTCATTCTGAGGGCGAAGCCCGAAGAATCTCAAACATAGATTTCTCACGGAGCCTGCCCTGAGCGAAAGCGAAGGAACTTATAAGACCCTTCACTTCG
>CAYMMR010000077.1:0-9958 GCA_964391545.1 uncultured Nitrospinota bacterium
GCTAAAGGATATTGTAAAGGAACAGGGACAGAATATAAAAGAGCTTGCCGAGGCGCAAAAGCGGACAGAGGAAGAGCTTAAAGGGCTTATCAAAGAGCATAGGAAGACAAGGGAGCAACTTGGCGGCATATCGGATGCAGTTGGATATGGATTAGAAGACAAAATCATGCCATATATGAATAACTTTGGAAAGAGTGTTTATGGCATTGAAGTTGAAGTAGTAGATAGGAGAAACATTATATATCCCGATGGCAGATATGATGAGATAAACATATACATAGAGGGGATAAAAGAAGGTAAAAAGGCATACATAATCGGAGAATGTAAATCTCAGCCTGGCAAAGGGGATGCAGATGAATTTCATAAACTATCGGAGCGTGTGAAGGCGCATTTAAAGGGAGAGGTTAATCTATTTTTAGCAGGATATACATATTCGCCCCAGGTGGAGAAGTATATAAAGACTAAATACCCGGAGATTAGATTATTTAAGAGCTTTGAATTTGAGATAAAGTTTAAGTCATGAGCCCGATAACCGATTAAAAGCCTCTATCCTTTAATGCCTTATAAATCTCCTCTGTCTTTTGGGAGGGGGAGATGTCGAGTGAGGCTGAGAGGACAGAGGAGCAGCAGTTATAAGTCTTTACTGCCTCTGCATTATTGCCAAGTTCTTTATGGCAGAGCATGATGTGCTGATAAAATTCTTCTATGATGTCATCTATCTCAAGCCCCTTCTGGAATAATTCGAGGGCATTCTCCCATTCCCCTGCATGCTCATAGTATCTGCCCAATCTGACAACGAGCTTCAAAAATTTGTTTCTTAGCCGCTCGGCTATAGGGGCAATCCATAATTGCCGTGTATCCTTTGCCAAAAGGTGTCCTTTATACATGGCAATAGCCTTTTCAATAAGACAAACTTCATCCTCCTTTAATCCCTGCCTTTTCCCTCCTTCTGAAGCCTCGATCCTTTCATAAATTTTCTCGAATACCCAGAAATCCACCCGGCAATATCTTTCGTCTAATGTCAATCTCCCCTCTTTGAATTGAATCACCGTATCACTGCCGATTAGCTTACGCAGGCGGTGTAATGTTGTTGCAAAGGATCTATGTGCCAAATCCCCTTCTGCATCGGGCCATAGTGCATCGGATATCTGATCCTCGCCCACCTCTCTGCCTCCAAAGACTATTATTGCCTTTAGCATTGCCAATGGCTTCTGCTGAACCTTCCCGCTGAAATAGAGGGGTTTATCATCCTCCAATATCTCAAACCTTCCGAGTGTGTATATTTTAAAAGGGTATGGCCATTCATCGCCTGAATATCGAGGGTCTGGCAAAAGATTATTACGCCTTATCATCTCTTGGACATATTCTGTTTCAATCCCTGCCGACAATGCCTTTGCACACAGACAGGATAGGGTGGATGATGAAAATGGCAATGAAGGGCCTACACCCATTGTCTTGTTTAAGGTAATCGCCTTCTTAAAAAATTCAAGACACATTTTTTCATCCCCTCTGGCAAGGGATAAGAAGGTCTCATCCGATAAATACACATATTCAAGGAATTTACTCTTTGTTTTTTCGATAATCCGACGCAGCTCCGACATATATTTCTCTATATCCTTATATTTACCCGCCACTATCATGATGGCAATCAGCATGTAAGTATAAACCCCTATTATAAATGGCGCGCCCGATTCCTCAGCCAGTTTTAAGGCAGTCTTTGCATACTCTATGGCAGATGCGGATTCTCCCCTGCAAGAAGCTGCAATAGATACATGATGATAGTAGTATATGGCAAAACAGCTTTCCATATTTAGCGCGGATTCCATCTTTTTTAAGAACCCGCCTGCCCTGTCAATATCCCATAGCGACAGGGCGCTATATACCCCTGTGCCGTAAAACATCGCATTCATGAGATAAATGCCTGTCTTCCCGGCAATTTTAAGCCCCTCCTCGATTATACTCAGGGAAGTCTCATAGCCGCCTATATCATAGTTATACAATGCCTCTGCCCAAAGACACATTAATTTCTGCAATGGAGAGACATTGGGGGTTTTAAGGGATTCGGATAAGGCGGCGATTAAAATACCTGCCTTTGTTATTTGCCCTGTCCACACATAATAGGTGATAAGATTGCCGCCGGTGGACATCTTGAGGGTATTGTCCTTTGATTCTTGTATTATACCCTTAACCTTCTCTTCCCATAAAGAGATATCGGGGTGGCCGGGCTGACGGAACATCAATGCGCCGAACATGGAGGCGGTTACTCTTTCTTCTATGTCTTTTGAGGGGAAGATTGAGATTGCTTCGCCTTCGGCTCGCAATGACACATAAGCAGGAGTGTCATTGCGAGGGGCGAAGCCCCGAAGCAATCTAATTTGTTCCAACTCTTCAATCCAAAAATCGAGGGGTTTAAAATCCTTCCATTCGTATAGATAGGTATTTACCACCCCTGACCATGACAGCAATAAGCCTCTCCTGTCATCGCCTGTTTTGAATTGCTTATATCCTTCTTCGAGGTATCTTCTCGATGCGGCAGGACTAAATGACATTTGACATATACCGAGCCAGTAAAGAATCCACGGGGCGCGGTTAATCGTTTCATCGGGAAGACCCTTTATCCATTCCACGATAGTCCTGCTTCTGCCTTTTTCAATAAAGGATTCTGCATTTTTAAGGATTAGTCCGATAAGCCCGTCATAGTCTTTAATATCCATGAGGAGCAGGGCTGCGTCTTCAATCTGCCCCGAATTCTCCAGTATCGCTGCGGCGCTCCGTTTTATACGGCTCGATTCTTCTTTAACAAAATAGCGCCCTGCGCGAAATAACAAAAAATCCTTAAACAGCGGGTGATATCGATAAACAGGAATAATGCTGTTATCCCTCTGAGTAAAGTAGTGGCTGCGGTTTAAGGCATCGAGTATGTCGTCTGCATGGCTTATGCCTGTCAGATCCTCAGCCATCTTTGAGGTCATCCTATTAAAGAATGCGGTCTTGAGCAGAAAATATTGTGTCTCTTTATCCGTCTTTTCGAATATCTCTCCGGCAAAGTAGTTGAAGACCTCCTCCTGCTTAAGCTTATGAATCAGACTATGGTCAATCTTTTTTGTATTTGCCGCCTCCGTCATGAGGATAAGTCCCGCAGCCCATCCTTCTGTTTTTTTGTGAAGCTCCGTAAGATTATCATCCGATATGCCCTTCCCTGACTTCATACTGACAATCTTCCTCGATTCTTCCATTGTAAATCTGACATCTTCCCATCCGATAAGTCCGATTTTATTGTTTGCACGAAGCCTTGAAAATGCCTGCGGCGGGTCGCGGCGGCTGATGAGGACGGCATGTATGCCTTCGGGGATGATGGAAAGCCCTTCGCAGAGGACATTGTGAAATTGTGAATCGGGATGGACATTTTGATAGTTGTCAAAGACGATAATAACTCCCCCTTTACTCCCCCTCTTTAATAAAGAGGGGGATGGGGGGAGTTTTCCCCTCTTTGACAAAGAGGGGGAGCGAGGGGGCGTTAGCCGTGAGTAAAGTTCTTCAAAATATCTCCGTATAAATGTGTTAATTGCCGGGAGATATTCGGGGGTCAGGAGGGGAAGGGGTTTTTTGCCCTTTGGGGATGCCCTCTTTGCGGCTAATCCCATGTAGTAGAATAGGGTCGAGATATCGTCATCACCTTCATCTACATAGTACCATATACATGAAAGTTTGCGGGCATCCAGCCAGCTCGCTGTCAACGTGGTCTTGCCGGAGCCTGCAGGCGCCGATATGTATGTAATTGGAAAATCCTGCTGCTTATCCAGCACGCGAAAGAGCCTTTTCCTCGGGCAAACCCCCGAGACATTAGGGCGGGTTATCTTGGTAAAGGGTGTAGATTTGTGCTTCAATTTTCATACCCTCTTTTAATATTTATTTCATGGGCTGCTCAATAAGTATAATACCATATTTTCACAGGATTTCTACCTCACCGAAACCTGATATAAATCATTTTCATTTTTTAGATTATTGTTTAGAATATTGTTTATGCCAAACAGAGAAAGGGGGTGAAAAAATATGAAAATTTTTATTCTTGCAACAACTCTCTTTATGGTCATTGGCTTCGCTGCCAAAGTATCTGCCGGAGATGTCAAAACTCAAACGACAGACAGCCCGGTAAAGACAGAAATGATACTGCTCGACAGTGCATTTAAAAATCTAATAGGCTCGCTCGTGCTAAACAATCTAAAGGATATCGAGGAGCCTTTTCACGATGTTCATGCAGCAAGGGAGAAAACCGAGGAGGCAATAAAAAAAGGGAAGGTTGTTCTTCCTAAGAACAATGAGAAGATGAAGGAGTTTATCGAGATGGATGAGCAGTTTCACCGCAAACTCGAGGCTCTTATCCACGCATCGAGAAAAGGGGATATGAAGAAAGCACGTCAGGTTACGCACGACCTTCTGGATGCCTGCGTGCAGTGCCACGCAAAGTTTAGGAACTTATGAATAAATTTTTGCGCAAGATGGCAAGAAAATTTAAAAGATTAAACCACTGAGGACACTGAAAACATAGAAAAATTAGACACAGATTCACACAGATTAATTATGATGGACACAGTGAAAATCATATAAAAATCAGTGTCCATCAGTGTCAATAGTATTTTTTCAGCGCCTTCAGTGTTTTCAGTGGTTAATATCTGGGTTTTCTTTTCGTTTTCTTTTCCGTTGACGAGGCGATTTTTATTTGATACTCTTTTTTTATGAGGAGGACAGGGTTTGTTTATTCGCCTGTATACCTGAAACACGATACGGAAACTCATCCGGAAAATCCCGCCCGCCTTACCGCAATTATAAATCGAATAGAAAAGGAAAGACTAAAGGATGCCTTGATTCACATAAGCCCGATAGAGGCTTCCGAAGAACAGATTTCTTTGATCCACGATAAAGAATATATACATTCTGTGGAAAAGGCATGTAAGTCTTTAGCAGATAGGAACAGCATAACAGATAGATTCGCTTCGCTCACTACAAGTTTAGATGCCGATACTGTAATTTCGGAAGATTCTTACGAGGCTGCCCTATTTGCGGCAGGAGGAGTCATATCGGGAATAGATTCCATATTCGAAGGGAAGACAGATGCCGTATTCTGCGCAGTAAGGCCTCCTGGACACCATGCAGAAATGGGCAAGGCAATGGGGTTCTGTTTATTTAATAATGTTGCAATAGGCGCTAAATATGCACAGAAAAGATACGGCATTAAAAGGGTCTTCATCGCAGATTGGGATTTGCATCACGGCAACGGCACCCAAAATGCCTTTTACAACGACCCTACGGTATTTTATGCAAGCGCCCACCGGCAATATATTTTTCCCGGCACGGGCAGGGCAGACGAGATTGGAGAGGGGGCTGGAAAAGGTTTTAACATGAATATTCCTCTATCCGGCGGGCAGGGAGATATAGAATATACCTCCATTTTTGAAAAAAGGATTTACCCGGCAATAATAAAATATGAACCTGATTTAATTATGCTCTCCGCGGGTTTCGACGCCCACTACGACGACCCATTGGGAGATATGAACCTTACCGCCGAAGGGTTTGGCAAACTGACAGATATTATTTGCAAAGCCGCCGACGAAATTTGCAAAGGAAGAATCGTATCGGTTCTCGAAGGCGGGTATAACTTGGAGGCGCTGGAAGAGTCGGTGGTGTTTCATTTAAAGAGCCTGATGGGAAGGACAGATGAACATAAATAAATACATTAATCCCCTTCTGGAAAGATTAAAGAAAAAGAGCATAAGGCGGAATCTTGTCGCCACAATGGTAATAGTGGGGCTACTGCCATTAGTCCTCGGCATATTCCTGATATATATCGGCAGCACGCAGTTCATAAGAAACTCCATAGGCGCAAACTTCAAAGAGATCGCAAAAGGCACGGCGGATAAGGTTAATATCATACTCGATAGAGAGATAGTCGATCTGCATCGTCTTACAATCTCCCCCGATATAAAGAATGCCGTAAAAATTTCAAACACGAACCCCGAACCACGAACCATGGATCCCGACTTTCAGGCATCATTACATTTAAAACAGATTAAAGACTCGAAGAAGAATGAATATATAGCCATATATGTAACGGATAAAAACGGACTGCTTGCAGCAGCGACCGATTCCGATTATGAACTTTATCGAGATAACAGAGAGTCATGGAATGCGCTCTATAATTACGAAAGCGGCAAACCCTATTTAAGCGATGTATACTTTGACGAAAGGGACGGAAGGCCTATGATGAATATAATCGTCCCTATAGAGGAAGAGGGTATAACCATCAGCACGATAAAGACTATTTTAAAAATAGATATACTCGACACGGTCATATCCGATGTCCAGATTGATAAAACAGGGCATGCAAACCTCGTTGATTCGGAAGGCACTATCATCATGTGCCCCCTTTTCCCTCCCAAAAGCCACTCGATAAGCCCCGAGCTGATTAAGCTGATAACCAGCGACGAGCCGGGATGGGCAATTGCCGAAGACGACGCACATGGGGGAAAGGACTCCATAATAGGATTTGCGCCTGTAAAGCTTCCATATTATTCGGATTTCAATTTTGGAAATAAAAAATGGTATATCTTTGTCCGGCAGCATCCCGATGAAACCTACTCCCCTATCAAAAGGCTTTTAATCATAGCGGCGCTGAGCGGCATTATGATGGTTGCGGTCCTCTCCACCCTCGGCATTTATGCTGCAAATAAAATAGGAAGACCTATCCTTCTGCTCCAGGAGGGGGCCGAGCTTATCGGAAGGGGAAACTTTGAGCACCGCCTGAACATAGAAACAGGCGACGAGATTACTTCTCTGGCAGAGGAGTTTAACAGGATGGCCGAAAGACTGAGAGACCTTTACACCCAGCTGTCGGCAGAGAGGAATAAGCTCGAAAGCATCCTCCTTGGCGTAGGGAATGGAATCATAGTAGCGGACGATGAAAACAAGGTTATAATAGTAAATCCGGCGGCAGAGGCAATACTCGGCGTTAATAAAAGACATATTATCGGAAAGAGTATTTTCCCGTGTCATGGAAGCCCTGAAAGGGTGGGAGAATTGATGAAGCAGCCCGACAAGCTGCCGTGGCAAACCACATCAACCATAGGCAAAAAAACCGTAGAGATAGTCGCAACATCTATAATGTCCGAAAATAAGATTATCGGCTCGGTTATGGTCATGAGGGATGTTACGCTTACGAAAAATCTCGAAAGAGAACTGAAGGAATACAGCGAACGCCTCGAAAGGATGATAGAAGAGAGGACAAATGAGATAAAAGAGACAAAGGATTATCTCCAAAGCCTTCTTGAAAATGCCAATGATGTAATATATACGGCAAACAATGATGGCATATTCACCTATGTAAATCAAAAAATCGGGGATTGGGGCTACAAAAAAGACGAGCTTATCGGAAGCTCGATTTTCAGCATTCTCTCCTCAAAGCATAAAGGCAAAAGATTCCATAAGTCCATAAGCGAAGGGGTAAAACAAACCTATGAAATAGAGATGTATAATAAAAACGGCGAGATAAGAAATGTGGTTATCAGCTCATCGCCCCTGCGGGACGAAAAGGGGAATGCAACGGGTCTTCTCGGTATAGCGCGGGATATTACGGAGCAGAAGAGAATACAGCATCAGATGAACAAGGCGGAAAAACTGGCAGCCATAGGACAACTTGCCACAGGCATAGCCCATGAGATAAATAATCCCCTCGGAGGCATGCAGAACTGCGTAAGGACTCTCTCCTCGGAAGGGCACGACGAGAATATGAGGAAAAGGTATCTGCCTTTGCTCGAAAAGGGGTTAAAGAGGATAGAATCGGTTATAAAAAACCTGCTCGATTTTGCAAAAGAGCCTAAATTCGATTTTTCCTTCCACAACCTCGATGAAATAGTCCTGGAAACTTTAAAATTGGTGGAATATAAAATAAAGGACGGAAGCACGGAATTGAAATTAAATCTAAATACAAATACCCATAAATATATTCTGGATTACAACCATTTGCAGCAGGTCTTTCTAAATATAATCATTAATGCGCTGCAGGCAATGCCCGACGGAGGCGCTCTTTCGATAAACAGCAAGGAGGAAGAGGATAATCTCGTCGTAACCATTTCCGATACGGGCATGGGAATACCGCAGGAAAATATGAGCAAAATCTTCGACCCCTTCTTCACGACAAAGGATGTGGGAATGGGGACAGGACTCGGTTTGTCGGTCAGCTATGGTATAATAGAAAAGCTTGGAGGCAGAATAGAGGCGCAGAGCGAGGTAAATAAAGGAACAACCTTTACAATAGCAATACCGAAAAGACATGAACAAAAAAGAAAAATTTAGACACAGATAAACACAGATAAATTATGATTTGCACAGATAAAAAAACAGTAAAAATCATAAAAAATCAGTGTCCATCAGTGTCAAAAAAAATTTATAATTTCCTATACATGAACAAAACAAATTTGACTAAATATTGAATATCGAGGATTAAATTTTATGCTTAAACCGAATATATTATTAATCGAAGACGACGAGATATTGAGGATAACCGTAGCAGACAGCCTGAAAAAGATAGGATGGCCCGTTACAACCGCCGAAGACGGGCAGGAAGGATGGGACTTAATAAAAAAGGATAATTTCGACATCGTTATATCGGATGTAAAATTGCCCAAAAAAAGCGGTATAGAAATACTCAAAGAGATAAAGCTGCATCATCCCGGCACGGAGGTAATAATAATAACCGCCTTCGGCAAGATAGACGACGCAGTGGATATTATAAAGCTCGGCGCCTACGACTATATAACCAAACCGTTCCATACCGACGACCTCATTTTCAGAATCAAAAAATTAATAGACTACCAGACATTAAAGAATGGATATGCAATGCTCAAGAATCAGTGCGAGGATTATTCCCTCTTAAACATGATAGGCAAGAGCAAAAAGATGCAGGTGATATTTGACCTTATAGACAGGGTGTCAAAGGTGGATTCGAATATACTGATAAGCGGGGAAAGCGGGACAGGCAAAGGGCTGGTGGCTAATATAATTCATCTTAAAGGCAAGAGGGCAAAAAAACCCTTTATCAAGGTAAGTTGCGCCGCCCTGCCCGAGACCCTTCTCGAAAGCGAACTCTTCGGCCATGAAAGAGGGGCGTTTACGGATGCGATAAAGAAAAGGCAGGGAAGGTTCGAGATGGCGGACAGCGGCACCATATTCCTCGATGAGGCGGGCGAGATCCCGATGTCAATACAGGCGAAACTCCTGCGGGTCATTCAGGAAAACGAGTTCGAAAGGGTCGGAGGGGAGGAGACTATAAAGGTGGATGTCCGCATAATATCGGCAAGCAAAAAGGACCTGGAAAAGGCAATTAAGGAAGGGGAATTTCGCGAAGACCTCTATTACAGATTAAAGGTTATACCCATTCACCTGCCGCCGCTTAGAGAAAGAAAAGAAGATATACCTCTCCTCGTAGACCATTTTATAACGCGGTTCAATAAAAAACTCGGCAAGCTCGTAGAAATATCGCAGCAGGCAATGAAGTGCCTGATGGACTACGATTTTCCCGGAAATGTTAGAGAACTTGAAAATATTATAGAGAGATCCGTGGCGCTTTCGACGGGAGACACGATTAATGTCCAGGATATCGTAATGGCTGTAGAAAAAGACGGATTTATCTCCATCAGGGACGAAGATATACCCTCGCTTAAAGAGGTTATATCGAAAAGCGAAATAATCCACCTGATGAAAGTGCTGGAAAAAACCAACTGGAATAAGATAAAGGCTGCCAGAATACTCGGCATCAGCAGAAAGAATCTCTGGGAAAAACTCAAGACTTACAATATAAATCAAGCAGGCGGTAAGGAGTAAGAAAATAAAAATTTCCAATTACCAATTTCTAATTAGTTCACACTGAAAAATGACCTTTTTTTCACTTCCGTTATTTTTTCTT
>CAYMMR010000078.1:0-9914 GCA_964391545.1 uncultured Nitrospinota bacterium
AAGATGATGAATGGAACTATCGGAATCCAGGCGCAAAAGGTGGTCGCTTTTACCAACATCCTGAAATCTAAAATCAATATTCCGGTTTTTTTCCGTGATGAGAGGCTTACTACGGCAGAAGTGCAAAAAAGATTGATAGAGGCAGATGTGAGAAGGAGTAAAAGACGAGATGTAATTGATAAATTGGCGGCACAGCTTATCCTGCAGGGGTATCTTGACAGCAGGAGAATTCATAATAAGGGGCAGGAGGACAACCCCCTCAATCCCCCTTTATTAAGGGGGAAGGGCAGGGGGCAAGATGGTTTTTTGCGTCTTGCCGTCGCATTTTATATCCTCGCTTTTTGTCTCGTTATCATTTTAATAAGTTTCATATATATACAAAACAGTATAAATACCCCTCTATATGGCATTGGCAATTCGAGGATGGTATATATACCAAAGGGGTCCAATCTAAAGGCAGTATCTTCCATATTAAAGAAGGAGGGTATTATCGCTAATACCTTCATCTTCAATCTCATTGCCCGCTATAGATTTTCACAGGGCATCCTTAAATCCGGCGAATATCAAATCACTCCGGAAATGTCTCCATTACAGGTTTTGGACATGATTTTAAACGGAAGGGTATATCAATATTCAGTAACGATACCGGAGGGATATAATATTTTCGAGATTGCGTCTCTTCTTCATAAAAAAGGACTTGCCGATAAAAAAAGATTTATCTTTCTGTCATTTGACAGGGAATTTGTAAAATCATTGGAGATAACGCCTTCTCCTTCAGTATCGGGACTGGAAGGTTATTTGTTCCCCAGCACCTATTATTTCAGCAAGGAGATTGATGAAAGTATTATCATAAAAAAGATGGTTGATACATTCAGGGCGATCGTATGGGATAGGATAGCCGTTAAATCCCGCGAGATAGGATTGACCCCGCATCAGATAATTACCCTTGCCTCCCTCATAGAAAAGGAGACAGGGAGGGAAGATGAAAAACCTGTAATATCTTCTGTTTTTCATAATCGCTTTAAGAAAAAAATGAGGCTCCAGTGCGACCCGACGGTTATATATGCGCTGCTGCTTAAAGATTTTAAAAGGGGGATAGCGGCTTATGACGGAAACATAAGAAAATATGATTTGGCTTTAGATTCACCTTATAATACTTATAAATATGAGGGTTTGCCGCCCGGGCCCATTGCCAACCCGGGCAAATCTTCGATAGAGGCTGCCCTCTCTCCAAATAATTCCATATATCTATATTTTGTATCGAAAAACGACGGAGGGCATTATTTTTCGTCTTCCATAGAGGAGCATAACAGGGCTGTTAAAATGTATCAGATAAAGAAAAAAACTTGAAGATGAGAACAAAGACTTGAACACGAATAACACGAATGGGACTATTGAAAACTGTATAACAAATGTCCAATATACGTCATTCCCGTGAAAACGGGAATCCAGATACTTATGCAAAATACTGGATTCCGCATCAAGTGCGGAATGACAAAAATACACAGATATAGGACATTAATATTACAGGTATCAATAATTACACGAATAAAACAAGAGGCAAGAAGTAAGATGCAAGATATAAGATTTTTTTCTTACTTCTTATTTCTTGCTTCTGGCTTCTAATACATTCGTGGCATTCGTATATTCGCGCAATTCGTGTTCCGTGCTTTTAAGATTATGAACGAAAATAAGCCAAAAAACGATTATTCAGCCGCAAGGGAATATGTGAGGGTAGACATCTCGTTTCCTTTAAAAATTTATGTTATAAGCGCAGAGGAGTATAAACTTAAAAGAGATTCATATCCGAAACACAGAACTGTAAACAGGGTTGAAACAGCAGTTCAGCCGGTTCAGGTATCTCCTGCCGATGCACTCGACAGGGACATACTTAAAGATATGGATCCCGACCTTGCGAGGATATGGATATTTCAAATAAGGGCGCTGGTTTCGATAGAAAAAAAGTTAGACCAGCTGCTCGCTATTGCCAAAGGCTCGGAAGGCTGCAAAGAAAATGGCTCCTGTGAAGGAAAGTGCAGGGATATGAGCGGAAGCGGGATAGCCTTTTACGGCAGCATAAAGTTAAATAAGGATGATATTATCGAAGTAAAGATGTCGCTCCCGAAACTGCCTCCGCTGCCGATAAACCTTATAGGAACGGTCGTAAAGTGCGAAGCAGCCTCCGGAATAGAGATAAGAGAGGGAAAATATCTGACGGCATTAAAGTTTACTGCAATCAATGAGGAAGACAGGGATGAGATCGTCCGTTTTGTCCTGGAAAAGCAGAGGGAGCAGATAAAGGCGATGAAGAGGAGCTAATGGAACTTGGAAGGATAATAGGTTTAATCAGCGGAATCGGAGCGATGCTGATTGCCATCGCATTGGAAAAGGGCCAGTATGTGGCTTATGTAAATCTGGCTGCCTTTATAATAATCGTCGGCGGTTCGTTCGGCGCAATTTTGTTGAGCGTCGGCGCTTCGGAGATAAAGAGAATGCCTTTACTGCTTAAAATCGCCATGTCAAAGGACAGGATTCCGGACTACGACAGAATGCTAAAAATCCTGATAGAGCTTGCTACTATCGTAAGAAAACAGGGGTATCTGGCTCTAGAAACGAAGATGCCGGCAATTAACGACCCTTTTTTAAAAAGAGGGATAGGGCTGGTGATTGACGGTTTTAACGAGTCGGCAATAATCGAATCTATGGAATATGAGATATTAAGCCTGTCCAGAAGACATAAAAACGGCATCGAAATATTCAATCTGTTAGGCGGATATGCCCCTACGATGGGGATAATCGGAACTGTGCTTGGCCTCGTTAATATGCTGCTCCACATGGGACAATTGGGAAGCGAGGGGCTTGGTCATGCAGTGGCGGTGGCATTTATCGCCACATTATACGGTATTGCATTTGCAAATCTCATATTCCTGCCGATAGGCTCGAATTTAAAGGGTAAAAGCGAAAGGGAGATAGCATACAGGAGGGTGATTTTGAAGTCTATCCTTATCTTGCAGACAGGAGAGAACCCGAGAATATTGGAGGATAAAATAAAGTCAATGATGGGGATAAGGTAATGGACAAAAACTTAATTAGTTCACACTGAAAAATGACATTTTTTCCACTTCCGTTATTTTTCCTTTTGCTTTAATTTATTGAAATTATTACATTATGGAACAAAAGAAAAAATGCGGTGAAAGGAAAAGTTTTATAATCCACCGGTAAAGTCGTTCAAAAAAGTCATTTTTCAGTATCGTCTAATTAATCTGCGTAATCTGCGGATATATTTTATAATTTACATGGACAAGGACATAAAGGAAGAGTTAAAGAAAATATCGGGAGGGCAGGAACAGGAGGATGGAGGCGGAGGCGGACATGATTCTTCCGGAGGCTTGAGGTGGCTGCTTACTTACTCCGATATGATTACGCTCCTGCTGGTCTTCTTCATTATCATGTTCACAATCTCGGATACAAACTCGAAAAAATTCGGGCTTTTTTTAAAATCCGTATCAACCGGGCTTAATATAAAGGAAGAAGAGATTATACCCGCCGTAATACCTGCAATAAGCGAAGAAGAGGCTGCTACAAGGGAGGAGCAGGATGCCTTGAGAAAGCTTATTAGAGAATTGAAGCTTACATTTTCGAGAGAGATAGGATACGGTTTTATAAGCATAGAAAGAGGCAAGAGGGGCATTACACTGAGAATAGAGAATACCACCCTTTTTGAGCGGGGCAATGCAGACCTGAAAGCAGAGGCAAAGGATATATTGAAAAGGGTGGCTGAGGATCTAAAGTATATACCGAATCAGATTGCAATAGAGGGGCATACGGATTCCATACCCATAAATACCGCCGAGTTCCCAAGCAACTGGGAGCTGTCTACAAAAAGGGCGGTAAATGTGCTTAGATACCTCGTAGAAGAGGAGGGTTTTGCTCCTTACAGGATAGCAGCCAGCGGTTACGGAGAATATCGTCCCCTCGTTCCGAATGACCCTGTGCTCGGCGCCGCTTCGAATAGAAGGGTGGAGATAACGATACTGGATTACAATCCCGAATAACTTTACAACAATCGCCATTTTTGATATAGTTTTTTAAAAGCAAGAAAATTATAAACGCAAAGCCGCCAAGGTTAAAACAAAGGCGCAAAGTCTATTTGCATTTTTTCTTTGCGACTTTTTTCTCTTCTTTGCGCCTTTGCGTTAAAAATCAGGTCTTTGTTTTTATGATTCAGAAACCACTTGGAAAGGTTCTTGTCGAAGGCGGATATATCAACAATTATCAGTTGAGCGAGGCGCTGATAAAGCAGAAATCTACTCCCGGCTTAAGAATCGGGGATGCCCTTGTTCAACTGGGACACATCACGCAGGAAAAGCTTCAGGAGGCATTAAAAAAGCAGAGTGAGCTTGCACAAAAGGCGCAAAAAACCGAAACACCCTACAGCTTGCCAGGACAGGAAATCTCATTACCCATAGAAAACAAAGAAGTCGCCGCGCTGGTCAAGCTGCTCATAAAAAAAAGATTTTTCACCTATAATGAAATTATTGAAGAATTAAAGGGAGGGTGAATGGAAACAGAAATGGTTTTCGGGGCAACGGTATTATCCGTTCTTATAATAATCTTCATCGTATCGAAATTGAACAGGGCTATTAAGCTTTTGAATAACAGGGTAAATATCCACTCCTCTATAATAAAGAAACTAAAAGAAGAAAAGCCTGAGGATGCAGATCAGGATGATGTTATAAGAAAAATCTTGGAAAAAGATTTTAAAATGGAATGGAAAACAGAGACAGCGGAATAATCCCCCTTAATAAAGGGGGGCAGGGGGTTGTAATTACAAAGAAAAAGAACACTAAATTTATCATAGGTGTAATATTTTTGGGTATTAGCTTTGCTCTATACTTTTGTATTCCCTTAATATTTTTCCTCCCATACGATGTAAAAATACTGGGCAGTATTGCCTTTGGCTCATATATAGCCAGTTGGGGGCTTACAGGCATAGCCATAGCCTTTATGGGAAAAGAAGGATACAATCTGATTAAGGGCAAGGTGCTTTCGATTTTCAAAAGAAAAAAAAGATAATTTAGGACACAGATTTTCACAGATGAACACAGATAAATATCATTAAATTTCTTTATCCTGATTTTTCTGTGTTTATCTGTGTCCAATTTAATATCTATGAAATCTTATATCTCATGCAGAAAATGCGGCAGTCCTTTATTGACAAACAGGACTATTGACTGTCTTGGGAATAGAATCATGTCCGTAGGGTGCTGGAATGGACATTACGAAAAGATAGAGATTGAAGGAATGGAACAGGATATCCTGGACAGGAAAATAAAAGAGGCAATGCCATTTGTGGGATTCTTCACCTTTCAATAAAATAGCCACGGACTTACACAGACAAAAGCAAAGAATTCAGAATTCGGAGTCAGGAGTCAGAATAAAAAAAATAAATGCTTCTTTTATTCTGGATTCTGACTTCTGTATTCCTTTTTTTATAAAGTCAGTGAAAGTCCGTGGCAAATTTCTTCTATGTTTCTCTCCCTCGGCAAAAAAATAGAAATGCTCCCCATTATTAACGGAAGCGGAGATTTTGCGAGAGTCGTAAGACATAAAATTCTAAACTCATCTTATGACTGCCTCGCAGTATCTATCCCCCCGTCATTTAAAGAGCCGGTAGAAAAAGGAATAAAACTCCTGCCTATGATAAGCATTGCCGCCATTGAAGAAGATACAGAGGGTGAAACGGATGTATTTAGTTTTGTCCCGATAGACCCCTGCCAGGGACTTATTGCCGCTATAATGGTCGCTATCGAGGAAGGAATAGAAAGGGCTTATATTGACAGGGATGTATCGAATTTCGAGGCTCAGAGGGGGCATTTCCCCGACCCTTATGCGTTAAAGAATATATCCATAGAAAAATTTTCCTTAGCCATGCTTCCTGCCATACATCTTCCGCAAGCAGGAAGCCAGCAGGAAAAAAGGGTTCGGTGGATGGCTTACCAGCTTCATAGCCTGGAGCTTCGACATGAGCGAATACTCTTTATCTGCTCTATCCTCGATTGGCCATGGGTTAGAGATGCCTATAATAGAAGACTTCCCTACTCCGAACCGGAAAAAATATACCAATCGCCTGAGCTTTATAAGGTTGATGAAAAGACCCTGTTTTTTGCACTCGGCGAACTCCCCTACTTTACATATTTATACGAAAAGAAAAGAGGGGAGCTTCTGTCGGACAATAACCTTTCGATAGATGGAATAAAGGAACTGCTAATCGAATCGAGAAATCGCTTTATAAAAAAACACGAGTTGAGCCAGAGCTATCTTGCCCCAAATGCCCTGCAGGTTTATATGAAATATGTTAGAAACCTCTCTCTCCTCGAAAGCAGAATGACTCCCGACCTCTATACCCTGACAATTGCCGCAAAACAGATTGGGGGAGATAGTTTTGCAATCAGTCTTTTAGAAACGGCAAAGTCCTATCCATATCAATCTAATAACCACCCCTCACCTGAATCCTCTCCACTTTGGGGAGAGGGTCGGGGTGAGGGGAAATTTATAGAGAATCTCAATACAATTATCATGGGGATTGACAGGGCTGAATTTCCCGATAGAGGAGTTGTGGCGATGAAAAACAGGCTTGCAGGAACAGAGATTATGTGGCGGCACCTTTCATTAAAGCCCCAGCCCGAAATCTACAAACAGAATATATGGAAATTTATGTGGGACCCATACAGCCAGTGCTCATGGCCCCCCGAAGATAAAAAAATAGAGAGCTTTAACAGCCATGTTAGAGAACAGGCAAAGGCGCTTATCGGAGAAGACCTTGCGAGAACGGAAAAATTTACCACCTCGGTTAAAGACGGAATCGATATAAGGGATACGCTGAGGAACTGGCATACAGGGGATATATATGTAAAAGAGATACCGCCATCGAGAGGAAGCGTAGAGGCAGTGGTATTTATTTTCGAGATGAATCCAGACCCATCAAAATACTCATGGAGGCAGACATGGTATGCAGAGCATGGGGAAGAATCCACACTTTGCTTTTATGCAACTCCATATCTTGAAGATATGACGGGACCCGGTATCGCCCGCTCCGCTTACGGCGGATGTTTTATGCTTTTTCCTCCAAGGCATATACCGGATATATGGGAAGACTTTAGATTTGAGAATGTTTCGGGGCTTGAGGAGAGGCTTATCTCGGCAGCATTATTCTATTCACAGGAAAGGCATGTCGCCTTAGTTGCGCCAAAACCTCCTACATTAAAATGGAGACGGCTTGCAAGGCAATATAAAAAGAATCTCGTCTATATCCCTCTCAAGAGATTTTCCCTTCAGACGATAGACAGGATAAGAAATTTTCATGTCCTTAATGGAAAAGAAGTCAGGAGCTACGCAGCGAGGTTTATACAGGAATTCTAATGTCCATCGAAAAGGCATTTGTCGGTAATCTTAGAAAAATTAAAAAGACAGTTATTATTTCCCCTGTCTTTTATCCCAACAAATTCGGATTAAGCGGCGAGAAGACCCATGTTGGAAATATCGTTGCCCATGACAAATTATTTTCATATATAAAGACATATCCCGGCTCGCAATGGGTCTTCGACACTGTTTTATGCCTGAAAAAAACAAAGGCAAAGGATATCATTTTTATCGGCACGGCAGGCTCTATAAACAGCAAGTATAAAATCGGGGATATTGTATTGGCAAAGAATAGAATGATACAAAGAGCAATGAAAGCGTTATTGCGTGGGAGTGAAGCGGCCGAAACAATCCCAATAGTATCGCTTATGTCGCTAAATTCGCTCCTGCATGAGACAAAAGATAATCTTAAAAAACTTACCCCCCCTGCTCCCCCCCTTAAGAAGGGGGGGATAATGGGAGGGTATGACGCAGTAGATTTGGAGACATTATCTTTTTATACGGCTTGCAGGAAGGTCGGCAAAAGAGGTTTAGCTTTTCTTGTCATTCAAGATGAACCCCTTTCAAAGCCATTCTATAAATCCCTTTCTTTGAAAGATGCCGATAGACTGCAAGATGGCATTGCTAAGCTTATAGAAGTATGCAAAATATTAATAAAAAGCCTGTAAAGTTCATAGATAATGTTAAGGGTCCTCTCATAAAACCCTGCCCATGCGCCAAAAATCATATCCCCTGCAATTATGCAGTTATCAGCCATATTATAAATTGCCAGTATAACTGCACCTATTGTTACCTCCATACCTTTTTTGGCAAGGATGAAATTGTGGTTTACAGGAATAAGGATAAGATAATTTCGGAAGTTAAGGAGTATATCGAAAATTCAAAGGATGCTTTAAGGATAGGCACAGGAGAGTTTTCGGACAGCCTTGCAATCCCTGAGGCAGTTTCGCTGGCAAGGGATTTGATAAAACTCTTTGCCTCTCAAAACAGGCATCTCCTCGAGTTAAAGACAAAAAGCGACTGCATAGAAGAACTCCTCGATTTAGACAGCAAGGGACAAACAGCGATTGCATGGTCACTAAATCCGCAAACAATAGTGGACTCGGAAGAGCATGGCGCAGTATCTCTGGAAAAAAGGCTTTCCGCTGCCATTAGGTGTATAAATGCCGGATATAAAACAGCCTTTCACTTCGACCCGATAATATACTTTGACGGATGGAGAGAGGAATATAAAAAAGTTGTGGATGCAGTATTTTCAACGATAGCCCCGCAAGATATTCTATGGATAAGCCTCGGAGGATTAAGATTTCCCACTGCCCAAAGGAAGATAATAGAGACGAAATTTAAAAGCAGCTTATCCTTTGATTACTTGGAAAAAGGGAGGGATAACAAACTCAGGTATCCGGAAGATTTGAGGGTAGAGTTATTCAGCCATTTATACAACCTCATCGGAGCCTCATCGAAAGATGTTTATGTTTATTTATGTATGGAAACAGAAAGCGTCTGGAACAGGGTCGGCATAAAAAATAGCGATAATAGGTGTTTTAGGTGGTATAAACGAAGAAATAAAAATAGCACCGGTTAAATTCGTCTTTTGCTTCGGGATGAAACGAGAAGGTCATTTTTCGAAACGTCTCTGTATCTCTGCAAAGACCTCATCTCCATTAATGGCATTTATCCGGCCGGATCGCAATTCATCAAGCCTGCGTTTAGCAACCCTAACCCATTCTTTCTCAACTTTCATATCCGCAGGGTTGAGTGTTTGAAGCAATGAATCTACAACTTTAGCCCTTTCCTCAACGGGCAGGGACGACGCTTCCTGTATTATCTCTTTAACTCCATGCATGATTTTCCTCCCACCAAATTTACAAATTCCCTACAGAAAGTTATCTTGCCGAATATATCCTTTCTCAGCCTGTGTAACTATCCGCATGGCTTGCATGCCCTAACCAGCTTTGAACCGAAGGGTTTATATCTTTCCATTCTAAAACCTTTGTCTTATAAAGCCTGCTCATCTTTCTCGATTTCCTTATAAATTTCATACTTGTCTTTTCTTATCAATCTATGGGTGGGGAATGTCCTGTAGCCAAGAAAATCCGTTCCAATGGATACAGGAAATATCCAGCATTTCTTCGGGTGTAATTTTAACCTCTCTCTTTCAAGAAACTTTTCAATCTCAGCCTTTATCTCCCACAACCTTTCTTTACTATTATCAAGTATGGCTATATCATCCACATATCCGATGTAATACTTGCATTTTAACCCCTCTTTCGCATAATGGTCAAGGTCATTTAAGTATATATTTGCAAAAAACTGGCTTGTAAGATTTCCAATGGGGATACCCTTTCTCTTGCCGAATGGCCCAAATAAATCGTCTCCCTTAAAATAGTCTATCGCCTCTTCCTGCGGATTGCTGTGGACGATAATTGTTTTTATGAGCCATAAGGTATCTTTGCATTTTATCTTTCTTTGAATCTTCTCAAAAAGTATTT
>CAYMMR010000079.1:0-9787 GCA_964391545.1 uncultured Nitrospinota bacterium
GAAGAACAAAAAATACCTGAACATAAGGGAAATCGGATGCCGGCAACGGAGCATAAACATTAAATAGGATGCAGATGAGCGCAGAAACTATGGGTAGATTAACCCAAAAAATGCGTGAAAGACCTTATGTCCCTTCCGCATTTTTAACGCAAAGACGCAAAGTTTAAAAGAAAGAGGCAAAGGGTATTGAACTTTTTAAGTTTTTCTTTGCGTCTTTTTTCTCCTCTTTGCGACTTTGCGTTAAATGAATGGGTTTTATAAATCATTCGTGCATAATCTGGGATTAAATTTATGCAAAGATTTTCAATCTTTGAGATTGCTTCGCCTTCTCGGCTCGCAATGACACACAAAGTAGAAGTGTCATTGCGAGGAGCGTAAGCGACGAAGCAATCTAATTCAATTACTTTAGAATTATCGGCGTAAATCCTTTTTTTCTGTGTAAATCTGCGTTCTATTTTTTTTAAAAGATGTTAGAAAAAATAATCGATCTCTCGATAAAAAATAAATTCATCGTAATCCTCTTTACCATCTTTGTCATCGGATTGGGTGTATATTCTTTAAGAAATACCCCTGTAGATGCAATCCCCGACCTTTCCGATGTTCAGGTGATAGTATTTGCAGAATATCCCGAACAGACTCCGCAGGTTGTAGAGGATCAGGTTACATATCCTTTAACCACAACCATGTTAGCCGTGCCATACTCCAAAGTTGTAAGAGGATATTCCTTTTTCGGCTACTCCTTTGTCTATATCATATTTGAAGATGGAACTGATATATATTGGGCAAGGAGCAGGGTATTGGAGTATCTGAATTATATTTCTGCCCGACTGCCTAAGGGCGTTACACCTAGATTGGGACCCGATGCAACGGGAGTCGGATGGGTGTATGAATATGCCTTAGTGGATAAGACCGGTAAAAACGACCTCGCAAAACTCCGAAGCATACAGGACTGGTATCTCAGGTATCAACTCCAATCCATAGATGGAGTGGCAGAAGTGGCGAGTATTGGCGGGTATGTAAAGCAGTATCAGGTGGAGGTTGACCCGAATAAGCTGATTGCCTACAACCTGCCTTTGGAAAAGATAAAGATGGCTATGGAGAGGAGCAACAGGGATGTAGGCGGAAGCGTAATCGAGATGGCTGAAAGGGAGTATATGGTAAGGGGACTCGGTTATATAAAGAGTGTAGACGATATAAAAAGCATTCCTGTGGGTGTTGATAAGAACGGGACACCGATACTTTTGAGGGATGTAGCTTATGTCCATCTTGGACCTGAACTCCGAAGGGGATTGATGGAATTAAACGGCGAGGGCGAAGCAGTAGGCGGTATAATCATAATGAGATACGGGCAGAATGCCCTCGATGTTACAAATAATGTAAAGAAAAAACTGGAAGATTTAAAAAAGGGGCTCCCCGAAGGTGTAGAGATTGTCCCTGTATATGACCGCTCGGGGCTTATAGAGAGGGCTATTGCATCTCTAAAGGAGAAGCTCATCGAGGAGAGTGTGGTTGTTTCCCTTGTCTGTATGGTCTTTCTCCTTCACTTTCGCTCTGCCTTTGTTGCCATATTCACACTCCCTGTCGGCATCCTGATTTCCTTTATAATTATGCACTATCAGGGGATTAACGCAAATATAATGTCCCTCGGCGGCATTGCCATTGCCATAGGCGCGATGATTGATGCTGCCATAGTAATGATTGAGAATGCCCACAAGCATCTTGAGAGGGATGCCGGGAAAAAAGACCACTGGCAGATAATAGCCGATGCCTCTAAGCAGGTTGGTCCGCCGTTATTTTACTCACTCTTGATAATTACATTCTCTTTTATACCTGTCTTTACACTTCAGGCACAGGAAGGGAGGCTTTTCAAACCGCTGGCATTTACAAAGACCTACGCTATGGCAGCAGCAGCATTTCTCTCCATAACCATTGTCCCTGTCCTGATGGGCTACTTAGTAAGGGGTAGGATAGCCCCTGAAAGGAGCAATCCTATAAATCGCTTTTTAGTCTTCCTCTATAGACCTGTTATAAAAATCGTTCTGCGGATGAAAATTTTTACGATAGTTCTGGCGTTACTCGTCCTTTTAGCAACTATTATCCCATACAATAAATTAGGGAGTGAGTTTATGCCTCCTCTTTATGAGGGGGACTTACTCTATATGCCGACCACCCTGCCGGGCATATCCATAACAAAGGCAAGAGAAATCCTTCAGCAGACAGACAAGATTATAAGGACTTTCCCTGAGGTTCACCATGTCCTCGGGAAAATCGGCAGGGCAGAAACTGCCACTGATCCTGCGCCTCTGATGATGGTGGAGACGGTTATTACCCTAAAACCCGAATCCGAATGGAGACCCGGCATGACACCGGATAAATTAATAAGCGAGATGGATGCTGCTATAAAATTTCCAGGGCTGACAAATGCGTGGACAATGCCCATAAAAACAAGAGTCGATATGTTATCTACAGGAATTAAAACCCCTGTAGGTATAAAGGTGATGGGGGATAACCTGCAAACCCTCGAGGATATAGGGAGAGAGATAGAGTCTGTTATAAGAGATGTTCCCGGGACACTTTCTGTATATGCAGAGAGGACAGGGCAGGGGTATTATTTTGACTATAAAATCAAAAGGGACGAGGCAGCGCGATATGGTCTTACGGTTGATGATATACAGGATGTAATCCTCTCTGCAATAGGCGGTATGAATATAACAACTACTGTTGAAGGTCTCGAAAGGTATCCTGTAAATTTAAGATACAGCAGGGAGTTAAGGGATGACATCTCCAAGCTTCGGAGGATTCTGATTCCGACACCAAGGGGTGAGCATATCCCGATTACACAGGTAGCGGATATAAAAATAACCACAGGTCCTGATTCTTTAAAAAGCGAAGATGCAAGACTAAATGCGTGGATATACATTGACATAAAAGATATAGATGTCGGGACTTATGTAGAGAGGGCAAAAAAGGCCGTATCGGAGAAAGTGAAAATCCCCACAGGATACAGCATAGTCTGGAGCGGGCAGTATGAGTATATGGTCAGGGCAAAGGAGAGACTCAAAATAGTTATCCCGCTGACAATCGGAATAATCTTTCTGCTGCTCTATTTCAATTTCAAAAATGTTACCGAGAGCCTGATTGTAATGCTCTCGGTTCCCTTTGCGCTCGTCGGAGGTGTGTGGTTTATATACTATCTCGGTTATAATCTCAGTGTGGCGGTTGGTGTGGGATTTATTGCGCTGGCAGGGGTTGCAGCAGAGACAGGGGTTGTAATGCTCATATACCTCGACCATGCCTACCATGAGTTAAGAGTTAAGAGTGAAGAGTTAAGAGTGAAAATAACTAAAAAAGAGTTATATGAAGCTGTAATGATAGGTGCGGTAGAGAGGGTAAGACCTAAGATGATGACTGTTACCGCTATAATGGCAGGACTCCTGCCGATTATGTGGGGGGCAGGGACAGGCTCCGAGGTTATGAAAAGAATAGCAGCGCCAATGGTAGGAGGCATGATTTCATCCACTATCCTTACTCTTATTGTCATCCCTGCAATATATGCTATGATTAAGGAGAGGGGGGTGAAAAAATGAACGATGTCTTAATGGAGACGAAATTAAGAGATATTAAATTCTTAAGAAGCGGAAAGGTGAGGGATATTTATGAGTTAGAGGAATATCTTTTGATTGTTGCTACTGACAGGGTATCTGCCTTCGATGTTGTTTTGCCAAATGGTATTCCGGGAAAGGGGAGGGTCTTAACTCAAATTTCCCTGTATTGGTTTGAACAAGTTAAAGAAATAATCGAAAATCATATTGTTGCAACGGATGTAAAGGACTATCCCGAAATACTGCATAAATATAAATATGTCATAGGAGGCAGGAGTATGCTTGTCCAAAAGGCAAAACCTCTGCCTGTCGAATGTATTGTGAGGGGGTATCTATCAGGCTCTGGATGGAAGGAATATAAAGAAAAAGGAATGGTCTGCGGGATTAAGCTTTCCGAAAGGCTTGTGGAGTCTTCAAGACTCGACGAGCCTATATTTACTCCAAGCACAAAGGCAGAGGAGGGACATGATATAAATATAAGCTTTGACGAGATGAAGACGATTGTCGGCAAGGAGACTGCCGAAAGACTGAAAAAGCTAAGCCTCGATATTTACAAAAAGGCAAGAGAATTGGCAGAAAAAAAGGGGATAATAATTGCCGATACAAAAATGGAATTTGGCATCTATAGAGATAAGATTATTCTTATAGATGAGCTTCTTACTCCGGATTCATCGAGATTCTGGTCAATAAAAGATTATAAACCAGGCAAAGGACAGGACAGTTATGATAAACAGATTGTAAGAGATTATCTTCTTACCCTCGATTGGGATAAAAAATATCCTGGACCAAAGCTTCCTGATGAGATTGTAAAGAGGGCAGGGGAGAGGTATGAGGAGATATTCAAAATCCTTACGCAATAAAAATAGAAAAATACGAAAGAAAATTGAAAATTGAAAATTTGGCTTGACAGGGAAAAGGGAATTTTTATAATATAATTCAAAAGGTGGACAAGGCTGAACAGATCTCGGTTATAATCGGGGCTGGGCAGCAAGGTAAGCCAATAGTGATCGTGAGAGATTGCTATTGGCTTTTTGTTTTTTTATGGGTAAATTCCGTAAGAATCTTTATCTTGTATTGGAAGATAAGTTATAGTATTATCAACGATAAGTTAAAGGGGGGTGATTATATAAAGGTAAACCCCGTTAGAAATTATGTCACCAGATAGGGTAACGAACAGTTTTGATATTCTATTTCTACCGGGGTAAAGGGTCAGATGAAAACAAAAGGTCAGATGGAGGCAGAGATCGGCAATGCCCTGACGAAGTTTGAGCTCGAATACATGGGGCGGGGACCAAAGGAGACAAAGGCATATATCATTGACGATATGATACTTGTCAGGCTTAAAGGCGTCCTCACAGACGCAGAGAGACAGCTCACAAAGAATCATGATGGCAGGGACCTGATAAAAAAGGTCAGGGCAACCCTGCTTGAAAATGCAAAGGATTTGCTGTCCAGAGTCATAAAGGATATAGTCGGTGTTGATGTAATAAGTCTTCACACCGATATCAGCACTCTGACAGGCGAGAGGATAATAATATTTGTATTATCGGAGAATCTTAACAAAAGCATAAAGGGCGGATACTCTATTTAGTGTGAGACAAAAAATACAATAAAACCAATAGTATAAGGAGGAACTTATGGCAATGAAGATTATGTATACGGCAACCGATGAAGCGCCTGCGCTGGCTACTTATTCTCTTCTTCCTATTGTCAGGGCATTTACAAAAACAGCCGGTATCGAGATTGAATTAAGGGATATATCGCTTGCAGGCAGGATTATAGCAAACTTTCCTGAAAACTTGACCGAGAGCCAAAGGATACCTGACGAACTGACCGCGCTGGGCGAGCTTGCGGCAAAGTCTCCGGAGGCGAATATCGTTAAATTGCCGAATATCAGCGCATCTATCCCGCAGTTAAAGGGAGCTATTAAAGAGCTTCAGTCGCACGGATATAAGGTGCCTGATTATCCTGAAGATCCGAAGAACGATGCTGAAAAAGAGATTAAGGCGCGGTATGGCAAGGTGCTTGGAAGCGCAGTCAATCCGGTTCTAAGAGAAGGAAATTCCGACCGGAGGTCGGCTGCCTCTGTAAAAAATTATGCAAAAAAGAATCCGCACAAGATGGGCGCATGGAGCGCGGATTCAAAAACTCATGTGGCGCACATGAGTTCCGGCGATTTCTACGGCAGTGAAAAGTCAGTAACTGTCGCCGAGGCAGGAACTGTAAAGATTGAGTTTGTAGGACAGGACGGAAAGACTGCTGTCCTCAAAGAGAAGACAAACCTTAAAGCAGGCGAGGTTATTGACGCCTGTGTCATGAACCGCAAGGCATTGCGGGCATTTTTCGAAGAGCAGATGGAAGATGCTAAAACTAAAGATGTGCTGCTTTCTCTCCATCTCAAGGCGACTATGATGAAGGTCTCCGACCCAATTATGTTCGGACACGCTGTTTCCGTTTTCTTTAAAGATGTTTTTGAAAAAAATGCCTCTGCATTTAAGGAGATAGGAGTTGACCCCAACAACGGGCTTGGCGATATTTATGCAAAGATTGCAAAATTGCCGGAGGATAAAAGAGCCGGGATAGAAGCGGACATAAAGGCATGTTATAAGAATCGCCCGGAACTTGCTATGGTGAACTCGGATAAGGGGATCACAAATCTGCATGTGCCGAGCGATGTGATTGTTGATGCGTCCATGCCGGCAATGATTCGTGAATCCGGTAAAATGTGGGGGTCTGACGGCAAACTCCACGATACCAAGGCAGTAATACCGGACAGGTGTTATGCAGGAGTTTATCAGGTTGTAATAGATGATTGCAAGAAACATGGCGCCTATGACCCGAAGACTATGGGAACCGTTCCGAATGTCGGCCTTATGGCGCAAAAGGCGGAAGAATACGGCTCTCACGACAAGACATTCAAATCTCCTGGAAACGGAACGATTCGCGTGGTTGACGCTTCGGGCAAGGCTCTGCTCGAACAGAAGGTTGAAGAAGGGGATATATTCCGAATGTGCCAGACAAAAGATGCTCCAATACAAGATTGGGTGAAACTTGCGGTTTCAAGGGCGCGGGCAACCGGCGCCCCGGCTGTTTTCTGGCTGGATAAAAACAGGGCGCACGACAGGGAGATTATAGAAAAGGTCAATCGTTATCTGAAGAATCACGATACAAAAGGACTGGATATAAAGATAATGTCTCCGGAAGATGCGACCCGTTTTTCGCTCGAGCGTATAAGAGAGGGGAAGGACACGATTTCCGTTACCGGCAATGTGCTTCGTGATTATCTTACCGACCTCTTCCCGATTCTTGAACTCGGCACCAGCGCAAAGATGCTCTCGATTGTGCCTCTTATGAACGGCGGCGGCCTTTTTGAGACAGGCGCGGGCGGTTCTGCGCCAAAGCATGTCCAGCAGTTTCTGGAAGAGGGATACTTGAGATGGGATTCTCTGGGGGAATTTTTGGCGCTTGGCGTATCATTGGAACACCTGGCAAATACATTCAAAAATAAAAAGGCGCAGGTGCTTGCCGATACTCTTGATCAGGCAAACGGCAAGATACTTGACAATAACAGGTCGCCTGCCCGCAAGGTCGGCGAACTGGATAACAGGGGAAGTCATTTTTATCTCGCATTGTATTGGGCGCAGTCATTGGCAGCGCAGACTCAGGATAAGGAGCTTCAATCGCATTTTGCAAATCCGGCTAAGGCGCTTACAGACAATGAGGCGAAGATTATCGGAGAGCTTAACGGCGCACAGGGGAAGCCTCAGAATATCGGCGGATATTATCACCCTGACCGGAAAAAAGCGGCAGAGGCAATGCGTCCCAGCGCAACTTTAAATGCGATAATTGACTCTATCTGAGCCGATTCGCATTCAGGTGAAAATTTATAATTGTCATTTTTTTTAAAATTTGATATTTTATAGCATAAAAATTCACCCTCACCCTATCCCTCTCCCAAATGGGGAGAGGTGAGGTGAGGGGCATGAAAGGAGAGTGTTCTTATGGCAAAGGTTGCGGAATATTTTGGAAAACGATTATTGAAGAAATATCAATTGCCGGTCCCTGAAAACTATCTGATTACGGATACTGCCCAACTCGATGATATAGATTTGAATGACAGTAAGGAGTATGTGGTAAAAGCGCACGGCAATTTCAAGGGGAGGGGGAAGCTTGGCCTTGTAAAAGTGGGGCTGAATAAAAAAGACGCTGTGTCCGAGACAAAGAAGATGCTCTTCCGCCAGGTAAATATAAACAGCCATCAGGTGCTTATTTCCGAAGTCCTGATAGAAGAAAAGATAAATATACAGAAGGAGTATTATTTGGCGCTTCAATCCGATAGAGAGGGCACGGATGTCCTTTTTTCGGTAAAGGGCGGAATAGAGATAGAGGAAAACTGGGATTCTGTTAGTTTTCTTAAAATTCCTCTCCTGGGCGTGGATGAATCGGCAGTAAAACAGTTCTTGAAGAAGGCATCCGTAACGGATAAAGAAATTCCCTATTTGTCGGATTTTATAAAAAAACTCTATGACGCATTTGTAGGCGAAGATGCTACATATCTCGAAATCAATCCTCTTGGCATAACCAAAGCTTGTAGTGAGCGAGGCGAACCTAACGGCGTTGTGGGAATGGATGCAGTTTTGCTTGTAGATGAGGATGCTCAATACCGCCACCCCGATTGGTCCTTCAGCTTTCTTTCTGACTTCGCCCGTCCACTTACAGATCATGAGATTCATGTAAAAACAGTAAATAGTAATTTAACAAAAGGAACTGTCAAATTTACGGTATTGAATTTGGAGGGGAAACCTAAGGTAGCGTTGCTTCCTGCAGGAGGCGGCGCATCGGTATTTTATACCGATGCCGTAATCCAGCTCGGCGGCGTCCCTATTAATTATACGGAATACAGCGGCGACCCTGCTGCAGATGCGGTATTCGAGCTTACAAAAATTGTTGCAGCCCAGCCCGATATACAGCATTTAATTATTGGCGGCGCAATAGCAAATTTTACGGATGTAAAGGCAACATTTACCGGAATAATTAAGGGACTTCACTGGGCAAGAGAACAGAGGCATTTAAAGGAGGTTAAGATATGGGTCAGGAGGGGAGGTCCTAATGAAAAGGCAGGGCTCGATATGATGAGGGCCCTCAAGGACGAAGGTTTTGACATTTATGTTTACGATAGAAACACCCCGCTTACTGCTATAGTAAATATGGCATTGGAAGGAAAAACGGAATTCCAGAAACCGAAGGCTGTCCATCCCGCTCCGGTTAAAAAGGATAGAAATTTTCCATTCTGCAACCGGTCTTCAAAGATTATGATATACGGCGCACAGGGATTAAATCCTGCCAGGAGGATGGCGGAGTTCAGCTACCTGACAGGCCTGCCTTATAATGTAGTCTGTCTGGTAGACCCGAATGCCAGCGGAAACGAGACAGTCCCTTACGGCGCAGATACCCTCCTCATGCCAACATATAAGACTGCCGCAGAGGCTGTATCCGCACACCCTGAAATAAACGAGGCATTGATTTATGTAAACAGAAAAACAGCTTATGCCACCGCCGTTGAGGCGTTAAATTTACAAAATATCCGTTTTGTATCTATGATTACCGAGGGTGTTCCCGAACGGGATGCAAAGAAGCTTCTCCATCTGGCAAGGGAGAAGGGAAAGATATTTAACGGGCCATCCGCCATAGGAATATTCTCTGCAGGCGAATGCAGGATGGGTGTGGCAGGGGGGGCATTCGATAATCTGATTATGTCGAGACTCCACCGTCCCGGTTCATTTGGCGTCGTAACAAAGTCAGGAGGGCTGCTTAATGAAATCATGTGGATGCTTTCCCAGTGGGCGGACGGAACCACAACAGCCATAGGCATAGGAGGAGATTCATATCCCGGCTCGGATTATGTTACTTATTTGGAGTTTTTTGAAAACGACCCGCAGACTCAGGCCGCAGTTATTATTGGAGAGATGGGAGGGAATCTCGAGGAAGGTGTCGCCGAATGGTATTCTGCAAAGCCCAGACGAATAAAGGTTATAGCGGCAATTGCAGGCATCAGTCAGGAGAAGCTGCCAAAGGGGATGAAATTCGGACATGCCGGAGCAAAGCTCGATGCCAGCGGAAGGGGAACTGCAAGATATAAGATCTGTCTCTTATACACATCTGACGCTGCCGACGATCTTACGCGT
>CAYMMR010000080.1:0-9774 GCA_964391545.1 uncultured Nitrospinota bacterium
TCCTCTCACCGCAAAGTTTTATAATCCACCGGTGACAGTCGCTACAGGGACATAATGCCTTATATAAATCGTTCGTGCATAATCTGGGTTAATCAAAAAAATTAGAGAGAGGAAAAGGAGGAGTTTATGTCAACCAATCAAATTGCATTGATAACCGGAGCGAACAAGGGTTTGGGTTTTGAAACAAGCCGCCAGCTTGCGCTTAAAGGCGTCAAAATAGTTATGAGCGCAAGAAATATTGATAAGGGCAAGTCTGCTTCTAAAAAATTGAAGGATCAAGGGTTTGATGTAGAGTGCATTGAATTGGATGTTACAAATTCAAGCCACATAAAGCAGACAGCGGAATATTTTGAGAAAAATTACGGGAGGCTCGACATTTTAGTAAACAACGCCGGTATGACACACGCCGAAGAGCAGTTTTTTGGAAACAGCGCCGGAACCATATCTCCTGCGGCTGTCAGAAAAGTTTTTGATGTAAACTTATTTGGGCAGGTTGAGTTGACTCAGGCGCTTCTTCCTCTTTTGAAAAAGAGCAGCGCCGGTCGTATCGTAAATGTTTCGAGCATCTTAGGCTCACTTACGATTCAAAGCGATCAAAAATCGGATTTTTCGCAGGTAAAGCCGTTTGCGTATGATGCTTCTAAGGCGGCGCTAAATCAATTTACCATTCACCTTGCCGCGCTCTTAAAAGATACGCCGGTAAAAGTCAATTCCGCGCATCCCGGCTGGGTCAAGACCGATTTAGGGACTGACATGGCGCCGATGCAAGTGGAAGAAGGAGCAAAGACGGCAGTCAGGCTTGCAACCCTCGATAATAACGGCCCGACCGGCAAATTCTTTCATTTCAATGACGGGATTCCGTGGTAGGAAATAAACATGGAGGGATTTTTTTATGGAACATGGGAGAAGAAATATAATTACCGGAGGCTCTATGACATTTGCGCCTGTAGTTATGATAGGCGCAGCTTGCTTTCTTGCCTCCGTTGCTTTAATGGTAAAAGGGGCGGCTGCCCGAAAAGCATTGTTAGGAGATTGATAGACCTATCGTATTTTGGGGAGGCGGAGATTAAATAGACTGAGGGGTTGTCGCAAGATTAAAGACCTGCCCCCCATGCCTTTACTTTAAACCAGCCTGTCCCCTTTTCTTCTATGAGAATTGGATGCTCTGCGTTACTACCCTACATTCCCACGCAGAGCGTGGAAATAACAAAGCCCCATGACCCCAAATCCAGCATTGACAAATTCCCACTGCAAAATCAAAACCAGTTGAAATTGACTATGCGATATGATAGGTTATTATTAAACTTTTTTGAAGAGGATTTTCTCATGGAACATACAAAACATATGGGGAAGGATATATTAGCAGAGGTAATAGAAAAGATACAATACCTAACCGTATCTCAACAGAAATTTCTTCATGAAATGCTTGTCAGACATGAAAAGGTTTCTACTGCGGTATCCAAAAAGAGACTCCTCAAAAAAAGCTTTGGTATCTGGGCTAACAGGAAGGATATAAAAGACAGCGTAGAATATGTAAATGAAATGAGAGAGAAATGGGAATCCCGTCTTGAGAGGATTAAAGATTGATGGATAGTCCCTTCCTTATAGACAGTGATATACTTATTGACCATTTGAGAAAAGAGAAGAATGCCCTTCGTTTTCTTCAAACAGAGATTGAAAATAATTCACTTCTCTTTATTTCCGTAATCAGCAGGGTTGAGATTTATGCTGGGATAAGGAAAGGCGAAGAAGATATTGTAAAAAGCCTCTTTGAGATGTTAACACCTGTTGATGTAAATGTAATGATTGCGGACAAGGCAGGTGAATACTTGCAAAAATTTAGCAAAAGTCATACCTTGAACATAGGCGATTCGCCAATTGCCGCTACCGCCAGAGAAATGAAATTGAGACTTGTTACAAGGAATATGAAACATTATCCGATGAAGGATATAGAAATTCTCAAGCCTTATTAGTCAATTAACGAGTTATCAATTTACCTTTTGAGTCAACTGCAGATTCGGAGAACTATATCAAAAAGCAAGACTTGACAGGTGCCTTTTAATGGGTGCCCCCCATGTCATGAACTTCGCTTTTTTTAATTAACTGTCCATGTTCCGCTTGCCAACCAAGTAATAACAGTATCCCCGCCGACTGTTGTTACAGTTCCGCCTGTTTGTGAGTAGTCTATTGAACCAGTGGTGAAACGGATTATGACAATGCCTGAACCGCCGTTAGCGCCGTTTGGAACAAGGTATCCTCCACCTCCACCCCCACCACCTGTATTCGCCGTTCCTGCACTATCACTTATACCATCAGCACCGCCATTTCCTCCACCACCATTACCTCCACCACCACCAAGTGATATAAGTAGATTACTATACCGGCACTTGATAGCGATTCATTCCAAAGAGTCTTCTCGATGTGGATTCGACATTGTTTGATACATAGGTGTAGAGCTCTTCTATGTCAACCTTTTTGTCCTGATTTCTATCCGATTCTCCTATCATGCCTTTTAAGAGATAGCAGGTAAATAATCCGTGTTCTTCTTCTTTGTAGTATTTGCTGATTTGGTTCTCTCTTGATGCGGCAAGCAGGGCGATTTTTTCAGATGCTATGACAGGGTCTTTGACTATGAGTGTGCCGGGGCGGCTGCCTGCAAGTAGTATCTTCTCTTTCTGCTCTCTACCCACCATTCCTGAGAAACATGTGTCTACGAATATATAGACATTCTTCGCTTTTAAGTCTCTTAGGTCATTGTAGAGTCTTTCTAATGGATAGCCGCTCATTCTTGGGTTATCAGGATTACCGTCTGAGGGGAGGATATAGGGGGTCTGGTCTCCTACATCGGGGATTCCATGCCCTGCATAGTAAAAATAGACTGTATCTCCTTCTTTTACGAGTCTCTTTGTCTTATCCTGCATGAGTATTTCTATTTCACTTTTGGTTGCCTGATCATCGGTCATGATAAAGAGATTCTCCTCAGGAACGCCGACGAATTTGCTTAAATATTCTTTCATGAGTTTGGCATCATGGGAGGAGTATGTGGCTGGAGTGGCATTCGGCATTATTTATGTCGTCATGTATAAATCGTCTATAGATGCCCTTTATCATTATAGTAAAGACAGGCATGATGTTACAGAAGGATATATTAGACTACTGTCAGGAAGGTCAAAAAAATTATAAATAGTTAGATGGGCAAGCAGCAAGGGGAAAAACCATTGCCCCTAACCCTCTCCACTTATTATAATGGGAGAGGGTGGGGGTTTTAAATCAAACAAATTCCTATTTCTTATACTGGCAGTTGCAGAGGCCTCTTATTAATTTTACGAGGTCTCTCATATCGTCATCGGAAATCTGCCCGTCAAATGGAGGCATTGTCTCGCTGAATCCTGCTTTAATGCCGCCATACTTTATGACTTCAAAAATCTCATCATCCGTCTTTTGCGAAAAATACTCTGCGCTGGTATGGTCGCGGGGCACGACTCCCTGTTCCAGACTTTCTGCAAGGGGGCCGTCCCCCTTTCCTGTCTGTCCGTGGCAGGTTGCACAGTAGCTGTAGTAGTTGACCCTCGTATTTTCCTCTTTATAGCCCTTTGACCCTTTATCGCTTAGGCTGCGGGCTGTCATATAGTTCTTCTCTATTGCAACAGCCTCACCCTCCTTCGATTTTTTGAAGGCTGTCCAGTTCCTGCTTTTTTCCTTGCCGGCTGCATGGGGCCCCCCGAAAGCGCCTGCATCCGCCCTGCTTTCATCGAAATCGTTATATTTTGAATCCGGGTCGCCGGCATTTACAGCAGGGGAATTAGGTTTTAACCTGAAATCTCTTTTTGCTCCATCTGCAAATAACGGATCTTTCGTAATATCGCCTTTCCCTTTCTCCACATTAGAAAGGTCATGTCCGTTATTATAAAAGACATTGTAAGATAAATAAGGCTCTACGCCCTTCTGGTCTCTCGGCGATTCCGCTATCTGAAACCCGATAGCATCGGAATCAGTAATAATATTATTTTTAATTACAGAGCTCGATACTTCGGTGTATATACCGGTCGAGTTGGCAACGATGGTATTATTCACTATTTCAGGTTTTGAATAGGCGCAGAAGATACCGCGGATCTTGTTTCGATACACGATATTGTTTTCGATGAGGGGATTTGAGTAGATGAGATAGATGCCGAAATAATCGTTCTCCTCGATTATATTATTTGCAATGAGCGAGGTCAAGCCGTGAAATGACAGGATGCCTGCATTATTATTTACAATCCTGTTATTCAATACCGCCATAGCAGAACTGTCTATCTTTACGCCTGCGTCCATGATATCGCCCTGTCTGCCCCTGATACCGCTGTTTCTGATAGTAAATCCTTCAATCACCGCATCGGCTGCGCCGACAACTACGCTGCCGTCCTTCTTGCTGCCGTCTATCGTTGTCTTTTCATACCCTTCGCCTTTTACGGCTACTCCTGCCTTTAACTTAATCTGTTCTTTATAAACCCCTGCAGAGACATGAACTACATCGCCGGCAGAGGCGGCATTAATTGCATCCTGAATACTCTTGAACTGCGACGGAACGGATAAAACTGCTGCATCAGCAATATTGAAATACAAAAGGGTTAAAACGATAAGGGCTTTTGTAAACAACATACCGATGGCTTTCATTATACTCCTCCTTTTGCTGTTAACTCTTAACTCCTAACTCTTAACTCTTAACTTTTTTGCACCTCCTTTCGCAAAAATTTTAGCTTTTTTATGCTATCATAAAAAATATAGAGGCGGGAATATTTTTTAATAAAAAATTGTTTTTCTATTTATGAGGGGATAGGTGAAAAAAGAGGAGTTTGAGGAGACAGCCCTGCCGCATATAGATTCTCTTTTTAATTTTGCCGTTAAACTAACGGGGGATTCGGGCGAGGCAGAGGATCTGGTTCAGGAAACATATTTAAGGGCTTATAAGTTTTTTCATAAGTATAAAAAAGATACCCATATAAATGCATGGCTCTTCAGCATCTTGCGAAACACCTTTATAAACAGCTATAGGAAGAAGAAAAAAGAGCCGGCGAAAATAGATTTTCACAGTGTCGAGCAATTTATCGAGCAGGTTATAGAAAGCGGCAGCCCGATGCTGCAAGGCGATATAGCCGATGCCCTTTCAAAAGATATTCTGGACGATGAGGTCAAGGCGTCTCTCGATGCCCTTCCTGAGGAGTTCAGGGATGTTATCCTGTTATCCGATGTTGAAGGTTTTTCTTATAAGGAGATAGCCGATATTTTGAAATGTCCCGCAGGAACGATAATGTCGAGGCTGCACAGGGGCAGGAAGATACTCTACAAGAATCTCGCAGAATATGCGAAGAGGAGAGGATATTTATAAATGATTAAGGAACACGAATTTCACGGTGTGGCAAAGCCATAATCGAAAAAAAGACTTGAACACGAATCTCACGAATATACGAATGACACGAATAAGAGATACTTTGTTTTTATCGGTTATTAGTGTAATTCGTCAATTCGTGTAATTCGTGTTCTAATAATTAAGGAGTTTTTTTATGTTTTTTAAAAACGATTGCAAGTCCATAAAGCACTATATCGGCGCCTTTCTGGATGGAGAATTGAAAAGATGGAAGGCCGATGATGTCAAAAATCATATTGCCGCGTGCGAAGGGTGCAGGAAGGAATTCGAGATTATAAAGGGAGCGAAATCTCTTGCGCTAAAGGCAGTTAAAATAGAGAAAGCCCCATCTTATCTAAGAAGCAAGATAATCGCTTCGATAGAGGAAAAGGAAAAACAGGAATCTTTTATAGAACGAATCTTCCCTCTTATATGGAAGCCTGTTTATACCGCCTCTGCAGTTGCCGCTCTTGTTTTATTGGTCGTAGTGCCTATGTATTACTTCTCAGGGAGGGTTTCCGCATCGCCTATAGCCGTAAAATCGGTAAGCAATCATCTGAGCAATACAATCGTGGATATATTCGATGGGGAGATGTCGTCCGGCATGACCGAGCTTACGCGGGAGTTCGATGTTCCCGGTCTCTCGTGGCAGGGTATCGGCTCGCAAAAGGTAAATCTCCATTACCTCAAGGAGAGAAGGGTGGCATACATTGCCTTTGAGAGAGGGGGGCATAAATTATCGCTTTTTATATTCGATATAAATAACCTGAAACTCCCGGAAGGAAGGGTGATAAAAGAAGGAGATAAAGAAATATTTATCGAGATATTTAAGGGATTCAATGTCCTTTTCTGGAGGGAGGGGAATATGGGCTATTCGATGGTCTCCGACATCGGCGGTGATGAGATGATTCATTTCATGAAGTATGGGGAGGGTTATATAAACCAGATTCAAAAGAATATAGAGTCAGGGACATTTTTTGAATAAGAAATTATAGGAATTTACCGCAGATACGGAGGCACAGAGAAAAACCATAAGGAGAAATGGGGAAAGAAAGAGAAAGGGAGAAAAATGAAATTTGGACACAGATAAACACAGAAAAATCGGATAGAGAATTTTATTGCATTTATCTGTGTTCATCTGTGTCCATCTGTGTCCTGATTCTTTTTTTAATTCTTTTTCCCCCATCTCTCCATCTTCTCCCTTTCTCCTTAATCTTTTTGTTTTTTTCGGTGTTTTCAGTGGTTAATCATGTTTTTGTTTGCTTTGTGACCTTTGTGTCTTTGTGGTTAAAAACGGAGGTAATTTATGTTTAAGAATTTTTTTGGGGGAATGATGGTATTGCCATTTCTTTTAGGCATGTCTTATGCGAAAGATGCAAGCGGCGAGGTCGTATTTAAGGTTAGTATTGAAGCGCCTGCGGAAAGCAAAGATGTAAGGCTGTGGATTCCATATCCCAAAACGGACGGCGAGCAGACGATAGATGATATAAAAATCGAGGGTAATTTTTCTTCGAGCAAAGTTTATCCCCAGAAGGCTGAGGGAGATTTTGCGCTTTATGCAGAGTGGACAAAACCTGCTAAGGAGAGGTTTCTTACTTTTACCTTCAGGGCAAAGAGTATGGAAAGGCTCAAGCTTGTCCCCGAAAGTTTTAAGCAGGGAAAGGATTTTAAATCTCAGGAATCCGATATTCCTGCCGAAGTCAAAGAGTATCTCAAAGGCTCTCCTTTTACGCCAACCGATGGAAAGGTGAAGGAGATAGCATCGAGTATCACCAATGGTAAAAATAGTATCATCGAAAAGGCAAAGGCTGTTTACGATTGGACTGTCGAGAATACCTTCAGAGACCCGAATATCAAGGGGTGCGGAACAGGAGACGTCGAGAGGATATTATCCGAAAAGGGCGGCAAATGCGCGGACATCAGCGGCGTATTCGTGGCTGTAGTGAGGGCAGCCGGTGTTCCTGCAAGAGAGGTCTATGGTCTTAGGCTCGGGAAAAAATCCGAAGAAGATATAACAGGCGGACACCACTGCTGGGTGGAATTTTATCTTCCCAACTACGGATGGGTTCCTGCCGACCCTGCGGATGTCAGGAAGGCAATGCTTATAGAAAATCTTAATTTGGAGCAGGCAAAAAAATACAGCGATTACTATTTCGGAACAGTGGATGAATATAGAATCGCATTGACGAGAGGCTCTAAAGGATATTATCTCAACCCTCCGCAAAAGGGAGGACAAATACCTTACGGCTTTATGTATCCTTATGCAGAGGTTGACGGAAAACCCCTCGAATGGCTCGCAGCGCAAAAAGAATTAAAGTATCAAATTACCTTCCGGAAGCAATAGATAACCTTCCATAAATTAGGAAAACTCTACTCCCCTGCAGCGCTAAAGCTGCGTCTATACGCCGGAGGTATACGCATGAAAGGAGGTGATTTTTAGATGTGGACGATTAACAGAGGACTGCGGACGGTTGCAGGAGCTTTTATATTGCTGAGTTTATTGCTCTCATATCTGCATTCAAAATACTGGCTTTTGTTCACAGCCTTTGTCGGCATTAATCTCTTTCAATCGGGTTTTACGAACCGGTGCGGGATGATGGGGATATTGCGAAGATGCGGTTTGAATAAAGGCGAGTTGAATAAATAAGCGGAAAGACGAAAAAGGTTATTAAGTGCATGGCAGAGGGCGGCGCGGATATTCTAAGTATAGACGACATCGGTCTTACAGAGGCAAAGGAACTTGTGGGAGATAAGGTATGCCTAATGGGAAATGTAAGCCCTGCAGACGGCATGTTTAAAGGGAATCCGGGAATAATAACCTCCATGATTAAAGATTGTTTATCGAAGGCATCGGATAATCCAAAGGGGTATATAGTTGCGACGGGCTGCGAGGTTCCGATAAGAACGCCGCATGAAAATATGATTGCATTTCTTGAGGCAGGGAGAAGGTTTGCAAGACTCCCGATTAATTTGAATTAAATAGACGATACTGAAAAATGACCTTTTTTTCAGTGTGAACTAAATATATGACGGAAAAGGAGAGGCTTCTTAAAACCCTTTCAGGCGAAAAAACCGGCCGTCCGCCTGTAATATGTCCGGGCGGTATGATGACTATGGCAAGCAGGGAGGTTATGGTAAAGACAGGGTGTATCTGTCCCGATGCTCACAGAAATGCCGGGAAAATGGCTGCTATCTCTATAGTCATGCACGATGAGGCAGTCATTGAAAATCTCGGCATCCCCTTCTGCATGACCGTTGAGGCAGAGGCATGGGGCGGCGAGGGTGAGGATGGAGACGAGGTTACGGAGCCGAGCATTGTAAATTACCCTCTCGAATCAGTAAGGGAGTGGAGAAGCTTAAAACCGCTGAATCCTGTTAAAGACGGCCGTCTCCCGGTAATTATCGAGTGCACCGGCATGCTGAAAAAATGGAGAGATAGCGCTTTTGCTTACCGATAGAATAATCGCAACATCGACAGCAGCAGGTCCGTGCTTTGAAGGGATGACCATAAGCTCCGGCATGAGGGCGGTGGAAGGGGCGGTGAGCATGTAAGCCTCGAGGAAGAACTCTCTTTTGAAGTTATCGGCAATGGCAAGCCAAAGGGTATATGCGGAAGCGGGCTTATGGATCTGGTGTCGGAGCTTGTAATGACCGGACTCGTAAATTTCAGAGGACGATTACAGGGTAAAGACTGCGATTTATCCTCAAAGCACAAAAAACACCTCTTTGAAAAAAACGGAAAACATTATTTTCGCCTGACCGATGATGTATCAATATCACAAGAAGACATAAGGCAGGTTCAGCTTGCAAAGGTTGCAATCAGGGCAGGGATTGAAATTCTGTTTCAAGAGTGCAGCATAAAGGCTAATGACCTGAAGAATGTGATAATTGCAGGAGGTTTCGGCTACCACCTGAAGGAATCGAGTCTTTTCGGTCTCGGACTTCTTCCTGAAACGGCAAATACAAAAATATCCTTTGTAGGCAACTCCAGCCTCGGCGGCGCTATAAAAATGCTGTTAAATAAAAAACTCATTGACGAGGCACAGCGGATCGGCAAAACCTCTGTTGCAATAGACCTTTCTAAAGTCCCTGCCTTCGAGTCCGCTTTTATTAAAGAGATATATTTTTTTTAGTATAGAGAAGGTATTGTGAATCCGATTAAAAACCTTGACTTTCTTTCGATTTTGAGTAATTTGTTCGTGGCATTAAATCGAGGGTTCTGATGGATAGAGGAATTTTTATCTACGACCGTTCTGCCGCTGGTGAAGTAATTTAGAAGGGTAAGCTGTTTTTTTAAAGTATAGCAGAAAGTCTCTTTTCTATATCCTCCTTAGTCATCATGCCGACGAAGGTATCCTTTATAATTCCGTTTTTATCTATGAAGAAGC
>CAYMMR010000081.1:0-9724 GCA_964391545.1 uncultured Nitrospinota bacterium
CCTGAATATCATCCGGCAGGCATAATGTCTTGCCGGATGCGCCTTTGCCGATTAAATTCAGTATATCCTCTATATGCACAGCGGCGATTTTAAGCAACTCCCCTTTCAACCTCCTTAATGCAATCCTTATAATCCTTCTCCGCACGGCAATGTGAAACCTTTTAAATCTCGACACATCTATTTCTATAGATTCCCTGCCTTCTGACAAAATCAAAACAGAAAAAATACCAGAGCAATAATCTTCAAGGAACCCATCTTCATCTCTTACAATTTCGGCTGTTTCCTTTAATATCTCTATAATATTTGGGTTATACTCCTGCTTCAAAAGCGGTATAAGATTGAGGCGAATCTTATTGCGGAGATAATATATCTCAAGATTCGATGGGTCTTCCACATATCTCAAACCTTTTTCTACGGCAAATTTAGTTATCTCATCCCTGCCGATTTCTATAAGAGGACGGATTATACTGTTAGATTCGCTTCGCTCGCTACAAGCCCTGACAGCCCTTATCCCTGCAAGCCCTTTCATACCCGAGCCTCTCAACAGCCTCATCAAAACCGTCTCTGCCTGGTCATCGGCAGTATGCCCCAATGCTATTTTATTTGCAGAATATTGTTTTGCAGCCCTTTCAAAAAAATCGTATCTCAATTCTCTTGCCGCAGCTTGTTTTGATAAACCCTTTTCATTCATATATCCCAAAACATCGAGTTTCTCGGCAATATAAGGCAATTTAAGCCCGCTTGCCACCTCACTGACAAATTCCGCCTCTTTATCGGACTCCTCACCCCTAAGCCCATGATTTGCATGCGCTGCAATAATGGAGCATTTGAGTTCATCCTGTAAAAAATGGAGGGAATACAGAAGGGTAATAGAATCTATCCCGCCCGATACGCCGACAAGGACTGCATCTCCATGCCCCATCATCTTGTATTTCCCGATGCAGTCCGTTACTTTATCGAGGAATAGCTTGTTCATATCTTCTCAACTTCTTTTATCCCCTCTCCTCAATCGGCACATAAGGCTGGTTGTGGGTTCCGATATATTTCTGGTCGGGGCGGTAGATTCTGTTTGTCTTCAACTGCTCGAGCCAGTGGGCAAGCCAGCCTGTAACCCTCCCCATTGCAAATATCGGAGTAAATAGCTCTGTAGGAATACCCAATCCCTGAAATACAATCCCCGAATAGAAGTCTACATTAGGGAATATCTTTTTATGCGCAAGCTTTTCATGGACAACCTTCTCGACTTCCTCTGCAATCTCGAGGATTTTCATCTTCTTCGAATCCTTGAATAATTGATGGGCAAATGACTGGAGTATCGTTGACCTCGGGTCTTTTGTCTTATAAATCCTGTGTCCAACACCCATTATCTTGTCCTTTTTCTCCAGCTTCTGCTCTATATATGGTCTCGCCTTCTCTTTGGATCCTATCTCTCCGAGCATGTGTATAACCTCTTCGTTAGCGCCTCCATGCAAGGGTCCGCTCAATGTCCCTATTGCAGACGAGATAATCGTATAAGGGTCTGCAAGTGTAGAGCCTACGACTCTCGAACTGAATGTAGATGCGTTCATGGTATGGTCCGCATGGAGTATAAACATTACATCCAGTATCTTCTCCGTAAGAGGGTCGGGAATTTTTTCAAAAAGCATGTAATAAAAATTAGCTGCAAAAGATATATCATTATTCGGCTGTATTGGCGCATCGCCGTGCCTGAGCCTGTGGCACGAGGCTACTATAGTCGGGAGTTTTGAAATCAATCTTATAATTGACCAGTAGCGTGTCTCATCGTCGAGGACATTCCTTGCAGGATAATACATACCCATCGCAGAGGTTACGGATTGCAGATACTCCATAGGATGTCCATTCTCAGGTAGAAATTCCATCATCCTTAATATCTTTAGTTTGAGGCGGCTGTGAAAGGTAATATCGTTTTTAAATTTAACGAATTCCTCTTCTGCCGGCAGCTTTCCAAATATAAGCAGATAGCTCACCTCTAAAAAGGTGCTCTTCTCCGCAAGAACCTCCACAGGAATACCCCGATACTCGAGTATCCCTTTTTCGCCGTCAATAAAACTGATTGCAGATTCTGCTGCCGGAATACCTGCCAAACCAGGCACTACCTCTCTCTCTTCCATATAACCCTCCTTTAAATTAGATTGCTTCGCAGCTTATGCCCCTCGCAATGACACTCCTGCTTTCTGTGCCATTGCAAAACAAAGGCGAAACAATCTCAAAAATTGAAATTCCTGAATATTTCCATACAGCCTATCTCCCCACCGCTACAGGGAAATCCGGGATAGTATGAGGCTTTGTGGTAGTCGGGGTCTGCTTGCCCTTTGTCAATTCCTTTACCCTCTCCGATAGATATAAATCGAGCATATTTATGGTAATTTTACCCTTGCCGAGCAAATCCGCCTTGCCGCTCATCCCCTCCACCAATGCCTTAGTGAATGCGCCGTTGCCCCATGCAATGTCTTCGAGGGAATACTGCCTGCCTGTGGATGACGCAAATACTACCGCGCCGCTCTCTGCGCTGGATAGCTCGTTCACAATGCCTGTTATATCCGCCACGCCCCTCCTCGCGCCCATCACATTGCCGGAGTGGCATGTATCCACAAAGAGTATGGTCTTGCCGGATAGGGATGCCACTGTGTTTTTTATGTCCGTAAATACCACCCCTGTCCTCTTTAATTTCTCCGTATTGGCATTTACAGGCAGGAAATAGTATATCCCGGACTGATCATTTACGCCATGCCCCGCAAGAAATACCATTGCTACATCTTTACTCGTAGTCTCCTTAGTAATCCAGTCTAATCCGTCCATTATCTCGTCCCTTGTTGCCTTTGCATCCGTAAGAACCTTTGTATTCACATCCCGATACAACCCCCCCTTCTGCTTCTCCATTGCCTTTGCAAAATCTTCTGCATCCTTTGCAGCAAGTCCGAGGGTAAGCCCTTTGTCTTCATATTTGCTTATGCCTATGGAAAGGACATATAGTTTCGGCTTTATAACAAACTCCTCTCTCTTTTCCCCCCTCCACCTTAGTCTTACTGTTGCAGGCTCGCTCACAGAATATATGTTTTCTGCTAATATCGAAACCTCGGAATCCCTTTCGGGAACAGTGATTTTTATCTCCCTTATATCTTCACCCTTAACTTCTGCTTTATCCTTTTCTCTTATTATTACGCCTCTCTCTGCCGTAACAGGCCTTCCATCCACAAGCGCCTTTATCCCTGTTACAGGCTCTTTAGACGGCGTGCGAATACTGAATCTGACTGTAATCTCGGAGCGTGAGACCTCCGAATTGTCAGCAGGCTGAACGATTGTTATCACAGGGGGAAGGAGCTTTTGAATTGCAATCTCCTGTTCCTTTCTCCCCGACTCCTCATTGGCTAATATTAATGCCTCGTTTTCATCATAAATTTCCAATACCTTTGCTATAACATCGGGACGATAATATTTCCCCCTGAATTTCGAGACGGGGAAAAAGTCCGCCCCTATTTCCTTGCCGTTATTGAGATGCCATCCGATTAATTCATCGGCTCCGGTTGACGCATCATAATACCCGGACGGCGTCCAGATAACCCACCTTTTCCTGTCATTGTGCGCAAACAAAGCCAATATCTCCTTTCCATCGCTCATCCTATACCACCTTATTGTCCCGTCTCCAAAGGCTGCCACTGCAATCTCGCCATTCCCCGATATATTTACAGCCCATGCAATACCAGGGGCGGAGACATTCCAGATGCCGTTTCCATTCCTGTCATAGAGACGGAGATACCACTCCGTTCCGAGGAGAAAGGTCTCTTTATCAGGAGAGATTGCAAGACTTCTGGATGTTTCATACTGCTCGAGATTCAAATCTCTGCCGTTAAGTTTGGGATTAGGGGTATATTTCCAGTCTGTTATATTTAGTCCGTCCGTATTTGGAGCCCGCAGTCCGGCAGCGCTTTTCCCTCTGCTTTCCGGAAGAAGATCGAGGGTGCGGTCATGAACCGAAAATCTTGCAGGGGATTTGCCCCATAATTCATAGCCGAACCGAATGGTCCCGGCATCGTCCGAGACGAGAAATCCTTCATGATTATCCCTATAATCGGCAACAACGGAGTCCTGGTAGAATGTCTTTATGCCGGCGGCGTTAAAGATTCCAAAGGCAGGGTCGGCAGAACTGAATACAATGCCTCCGCTCTTTAAGGGAAGTATGTGCATGATTGTATTGTTTGCCGCAGATAAATCGTCATATCTCCCCTTTCCTCCATCCGACCATTTGCGGATTGGAAACCTGTCTAAAGAACTGCTCCAATACTCTCCGCCTCCATAAAGAAACCTGCCGTCCGACGACCAAGAAACCGAGAATAAAGTCCTGTCAACGTCGGCAGTATCGGGTGAATATATATGCGAAAGGTCTTTACCCGACAAGACATCTACCTTTGCAGAGTCGGCAAACCCGACAGCAATCTTTGAGCCGTCAGGGGAAAAGCTGACGCCGTAAGGACGATTTCCGCCGTAAGCCTTCTTTTTTGTAATTAACCTGAAGTTTTTATCATAAAGCCTGATATAGCCGTCCCACGATGTGGTTACAAGCCTCTCCGCGGCAAATGCAGTAGAACCGTCAAAATCGGCGCCATAACTGTCGCTGCCATAATCTCCAGCCTCATATAGCAAGGCATTAGTATTACCTGCCTCGTATACTCTGATGCCATTATTGCCCCCGAGCGTTGCCACAAGAAACCTGCCATCCCTTGAATATGAGAGATGATTAATGACATTTGGAACTTCTGTCAGCCTCCTAATGAGATTTCCTTTCTCCCTGTCAAAGAAGTAGATAGAGTGGTATTTATCCCATTCATATCCTGTCCACCCGCCGCAAGCAATTTCCCTTCCATCCGGCGATATTGCAACTGCGAATAATTTGCCTTCATTCCCATCTCCAATAGGCGGCCTAAATGTTTTTATAAGCCTTCCGGTAGATAACTCCCATAAGCGGACCGTCTTGTCATCCGAGGCTGTAACAATATAGCGATTTTCGGCATCAATAGCGATACGCCCTATCATTGCAGTATGTATCCCCGTCTCTATGCGGAGCAGCGGCTCCCCGGACGGTTCTGCTCCATAGCCGTCATTTGAACTTAACAATAAAACAAAAAATAACAACCCCATTAATACTCTAATTTCTTTTCTCATATACACCTCCTATCGGATTCTATAGCGCTATATATTTATTCTATCTCATTATTTCATAATTACCAGCGGGAAATCCATACCCCTCGAATCAACAACTGGATACTGCGCCTCCTGTTTTTCAGTCATAAATAAATCATCCAAACAAGAGAACCAAATCTACAATCGCCATACCGATGATTGAAACACCTGCAATCGAATTTAATAATACTGCTATCCAGCCGAGATACTGCATATAGAGTCCTGCAAAAATACCGATTACATATCCGGCAAAAAGTCCCGATAGGCTGCCCAATACCATCGATGATTGTGAGTGTTTAAGAGAGCCATTAAATATGCCTGCGCTGATGCCAAGAAATACAAAGAAGAAAAAGATGCCCATCAGAAAATCGTTGTATGAGGGAGGCTCTTCCAATCCCGACTTCACACTCAAGATAAGTAGAGCTAAAATTCCAGATATACCTATTCCGCCAATGAGCCATCCGATAATCGAGCCTTCCGATAGGGCAGACGGCATGCCTATTGCCGCAAGGACACCGCAAATTGCAATAGCAATTATAAATTCCATCGGGAGATGGTTTGTAAAAGGAGACTGATATTCGTCTTCTTTTCTTTTGGGATGCAATCTCTGCCACAGCAGCGCAGGAAAAAACTTTGCATGAAATGATAGGGATAAAAATTTTGGGGGGATATTGCTTATGCCCATTTTCAAATCCTCTGAAAAATTCGTTTAACTCCCGAATCTTTCATTTATTATGCCTTTAATATATACTATATTACAAAGCTGTCAAGAGGTTTTCCCTTACTACGCATCACCCCCTGATAAAAACATTCAGGGGCAGGCTCCAACCCTCTCCCAGAGGGAGAGGGAGAGGAGAGAAGGGGACTTATTGAAAGAGAATCAGAAAGAGAATCTGTATTGACTAAACTTATTTTTTCTGCTAATTTTTAGATGAATCGTATAAACAAAGGTTTGAAACCATGCCAATAGAGGTTGAGAATCAGAAAAAAATAATAGATATTTTAAAGAGCCTATCTCCTGAAAAAATTGAGGAGATAATAGAATTTGCCGAATATTTGAAAAATAAAAGCAAGCAATTGCAAAAGGTAAAAAAGAAGCTGCCTTTAAAGATACCAACCTTTCATCTCGGCCATATAGCAAAAGAGGCATTTGACAGGGAAAGGCTCTATGGTGAACATCTTGCCCGCAAGTTTGATTGATACCAATATCCTTGTTTATGCTAACAATATAGAAAAACATAGTCCAAAATCCCAATCTATATTTGACTATTTCCTTGCAGCCACTATGCTGGATAACGGTATCCATAAGATATACACTGCCAATAGTGAACACTTTAAACATTTTGACTCCATTAAAATTATCAATCCCCTGTCTTAATAAGGAATCTTCTTATTATGCTTTAATATATATCAAGGGGGGGATGGAGGCAGATTATGCTTATTAATGGTGAATGGAGAGCAGGTAAAGAATATTTTGATGTGAAAAATCCGTATGATGGGAGTTTTTTAGACCGTGTTCCCCTGTCTTCAAAAAAGGATGTTGAAGATGCAATACTCTCAGCCAAAAATGCCTTTTCAGTCATGTCAGAAATGCCTGCTTATAAAAAGTCAGTCATGCTTTCAAATACTGCAAAAATTATAGAAAGTACGAAAAGAGAAATATCAGAATTAATAACGAAAGAATCCGGAAAGGCGATTAAATATTCTTTAGCAGAGGTAGAGAGGTCTGTCCAGACCTTTCAATTCGCTGCAGAGGAGTCGAAGCAGATTCACGGAGAGACCATCCCGATGGATGCCTCGCCAAATTCAGAAAAGAGATTTGCGTTTTACCAGCCATTTCCTATTGGCGTCATTGGAGCTATTACACCTTTCAATTTCCCCTTAAACCTCGTTGCCCATAAGGTAGCGCCTGCAATCGCCTCCGGCAATTCGGTAATATTGAAGCCAGCAAGCTATACACCTCTGACTGCTATTAAACTTGGCGAGATAATGACGGAGGCAGGACTTCCAAATGGGGCATTGAATATTGTCTTTGGCAGCGGATCAACTGTCGGAGAATGGTTGGTAGAAAGTCTGGACTTGGCAATGATTTCTTTTACAGGCAGCCCATCTGTTGGGAAAAGAATCAAAGAAAAGGCGGGGATGAAAAGGGTGGCTCTGGAACTCGGCTCGAACTCTGCGACAATAATAGAACCAGATGCAGATATAGATATGGCAATACCAAGATGTATTATGGGGGCATTCTCTAATTCAGGGCAAGTTTGTATATCGCTGCAAAGGATTTATGTTCATGAAAAGGTCTTTGATGAGTTCAAGGAGAAATTTTTAGGGGCAGTAAAAAAACTGAAGGTCGGAAATCCCTTAGAGCCCGATACAGAGTATGGTCCAATGATAGAAGAAAAGGAAGCCGTAAGGGCGGAGGAGTGGATAAAAGAAGCAGTTGAAGGAGGGGCAAAGATTCTCTGCGGCGGAGAGAGAAAGAGAAATATAATAACACCAACAGTGATAACGGATGTAAATAAGGATATGAAGGTTGTCTGCAATGAGGTCTTTGCACCGCTTGTAACCCTCATTAAATACAGGGATTTTGAAGAAGCATTGGATATGGTAAACGATTCAAAATATGGACTTCAGGCAGGGATATTTACAAAGGATATAAACAAGGCATTTAGAGGTTTTAAGAAGCTCGATGTGGGCGGCGTAATAATAAACGATGTCCCTGCATTCAGGGTAGACCATACGCCTTACGGAGGAGTAAAAGAGAGCGGCATAGGCAGGGAAGGTATAAAATTCGCAATTAAAGAAATGACAGAGTTAAAGCTGATGGTGGTTAATCTTTGAAAAGGAAGGAATAATTAATGCCGGAGATAAGCAGATTTTTTGGTATTATTATAGCAATGTTCCATGATGACCATAATCCGCCACATTTTCATGCAAGATATGGCGGTAATAAGGCTGCCATAAGAATAGAGGATTTCGCAGTTTTGGAGGGATATTTACCACCAAGGGCATTAGGACTTGTTATGGAATGGGCTGAAATTCATAAAGACGGGCTTTTCACAAATTGGAAATTGGCAAGAGATAAAAAGCCTTTACTCCCAATCGAACCATTAAAATAAGGAGGTTTTATCATGTATTATGATGTTATTGAGGTAAAGCATATTGATGGCTATAAATTAGAAATTACCTTTGAAAATGGACAAAAGGGTATTGTTGACTTTGAAAATTATCTTAATAAAGGCGGTATGTTTAGCCGTTTTTCTAATCTTGAATATTTCAAGCAATTTTATATTAATAAGGAATTAGGGGTATTATGTTGGCCCGATGAATTGGATATTGCCCCTGAAACGCTTTACCACGAAGTAACAGGAAAGCCATTGCCTGCATGGATGCAACAGGAAGAAAAGGAATCTCCTAAAGAAGTATTTGAAACAGTAGTCTCTTAATGGTTGTGGTTTGCGGGCAGGCATTTGTTTGGTATAATCGGTTACCGCCGTGAAAGGGCGGTTACTCTGGTTGTGATTTGCAGATAGATATTGTTAAGATTAGGTGGTCTTTGGTGGAGAATGTATTCAGGTAAAGATGGGACAATAATCTTAAAGGAGAGATTCGATAATATGAAAAATTTAATAATATTATTTTTATTTGTTTTATTCATCGGATGCGGCGGTGGAATCGAGATTATTAAGACGGATTTATTGAAACCGGAAAAGGTCAATATTATAAAAATCAATGTTACCACTAAGGAAGACATATTAAAAATCTTCGGGGAGCCGGTAAATATGTTGAATGTGGATGAAAAGGAGCAGTTTTTTTATAAGGATGAGAATCTTAAATCATTATGGATAGAGTTCGATAAGGACGGAAAGGTCTATGATTATATATTTTCAAAAAAATAAAAACCCCGGAAACAAGTCGAAACCTATTTCCGGGGCGAGGAGGTAAGAGCATGAGTTTTTTTAAATTCCTGCTCCCCTCAATGCTTTTATCGGCAAAAACAGCGTAAACTTTAAGTCTTGAGATGCAAAAATCCTGAATGTTTTTCTGATGGAATAGAAATGATTGGATTATATAACGGGATGCGAAGCTACGGATGCCGTCAGAATAAGAAAAATAAGGATTGCTATACCTGTTATGATTGCCAATAACAGGAGATTGCTGAGAAATTCAAGGGTGCTGTAATCAAAATACGGGAAATACATTTTTTTTATCATTGTATCTCCTCCTCATTTTTTATCAGGCATACGCATTTATCTTATTCCCTCTTTCCAAGCCAACGGCTATTTCAGCGGTCTTTTCCTTTATGTTTCCCCTTATTTCTTTTTGCGGGTTCGGGAAATTGTGAGACCTCTTTGCCTCGACAGTCTTACCGTCTCTCTTGACTGCAAGGCTCTGTTTGATGATGACATCGCTTATAGAGGAAACCTTTCCCTGTGCCATAAATCACCTTTCTTCACATAAAAACAATCCGTTACGACGATAATATACAACAAAATGAGGCATTTGTCAAGCCCCAAGCCTCCAA
>CAYMMR010000082.1:0-9718 GCA_964391545.1 uncultured Nitrospinota bacterium
CTGCTATTTCTGTTTGTATATATGATTAAAAAGTCATTTTCATCGCCCAGACAGGTGAAAAAAACAAACTCAAAGGGGCAAATCGGCGAGAATATGATAAAAGACCCTGTATGCAATACTTATATTCCAGAATCCGAAGCGGTAAAAAAGACCGTTAAAGGAAAGACTTACTTCTTCTGCAGCAATGAATGTGCGGATAAATTTGAAAACCTATCCGGGTAATCTCCTCAAATATCTCATAAGCCCTTCTATATAAAAACTTATCTCTTTCAAGGCTACCCTGTAATTAAAAACCGTTCCGCCGTAAGGGTCTGCAATATCCATCGCCACTCCCTTTTCGTTCCCAAATTTACTCAGGAGAAACACCTTGCCTGCGCTTTCGGGATAACTGCTTATTATCTTATCTCTGTGATCACCCTCCATCACGAGTATCAAATCCGCATCCCTTACCATCTCCCCTGTAAGATGCCTCGACCTGTGATGCGATATATCGACGCCGAGCTTTTCGATAATGTTCAAAGCCTCTTCCCTTGCCCTTCCGCCCTTCATATCCATAAGCCCTGCGGACGACACGGATATATCCGTCATCCCGCTATTCTTCAATTTCTCCTTGAGAATAGTCTCTGCCATCGGGCTTCTGCATATATTTGCAGTGCAGACAAAAAGGATTTTTTTGATTTGGCTCATAAACGCTCCTTAATTTTATCTCCCTTTTATAAAACTCATAAACTCCATACGGGTTCTCGAATCGCTCTTAAAAACGCCTAACATCGAGCTGGTTATCGTCAGCGCATTCTGTTTTTCCACTCCCCTCATGCACATGCACAGGTGCAGCGCCTCTATAACAACCGCCACCCCTTTGGGCTTCAGGGCATCCCTCAAACACTCTGCAATCTGATTTGTCAATCTCTCCTGAACCTGCAGCCTCCTGCTGAAGACATCCACTATCCTTGGCATTTTGCTTAATCCTAATATTTTGCCGTCCGGGATATAGGCTACATGACACTTGCCATAGAATGGAAGCAGGTGGTGCTCGCAGAGGCTGAAAATATCAATATCTTTTAATATAACCATCTCGTCGCACTTTTCTTCAAAGACGGCGCGTTCTACAATCTTCTTTACATCCTTCCGATACCCCTCTGTCAAAAACCTAAAAGCCTTCTCAATACGCTCGGGTGTCCTTTTTAATCCATCCCTCTCAGGGTCTTCGCCTAAATTTATCAGAAGTTGTTTAATAATATCTTTCATAAGGTATCATTATATTATGCCACTTGATATAATTTTTCAAGCCCTTTTACTGTTGATTTTCGGGTATAATAGTGTAAAAATCAAGCATAATGAGTATACATAAAACGGCAGTCATTCATAAGAATGCGGAAATCGGGGAAGGGGTAAAAATAGGCCCCTTTGCTGTAATCGGAGAGCATGTTATAATTGGCAATAATACAGAGATTGATTCCCATGTCTCTCTGGATTGGGTCGAGATAGCCGATAATTGTAAAATCTCGCAGGGTGCAGTATTGGGCGGTTCTCCTCAAGTCTTAAAAGACAATAATTGCCCCTCTTATGTAAAAATAGGCAAAAATAATATAATAAGGGAGTTTGTTACCATTCACCGCTCTATGAAAGAGAATGGCGCGACAATTATTGGCGATGGCAGCTATATTATGGCTTATGCCCATATTGCCCACGATTGTAATATCGGAAATGAAACCATTATCACAAGCTATGCAGGTCTGTCGGGTCATGTTACCGTTGAGGACAGGGCTGTAATAGGCGGGGCTGCAGGCATTCATCAGTTTGTGAGAATCGGGAGGCTTTCAATGGTAGGCGGCATGTCGAGGGTTGTTAAGGATGTCCTGCCCTATTGTCTTGTAGAAGGCAATCCCGCAGAAGCAAGGGGATTGAATGCCGTGGGATTAAAGAGAAATCAAGTGCCTTCGGATATAAGGGACGATTTAAAACATGCCTTCAAATTATTATATCAATCGGGGCTGAATACCTCTCAGGCGGTTGAAAGTATAAAGAAAGACATAAGGCAGGGAGAAGAGATTACACACCTGATAGAATTTATTGAAAAATCGCAGAGGGGAGTTACAAAATAACAAAGGGGGATTACATAGATTATGGAAGCAGATTACACAGATTAAGATTTAAAAAAAAATTGGTTATTTTTTGAGGTGCAGGGGTTGCGCCCTCTGATAGATACATTCAGGGGCAGACCCCTGCCTGCGATATTTTTTAGTATTCATTATTTTGTCATTCCGCACTCGATGCGGAATCCATTTCTACGAGCCATGTTTTGATGGTATTGTAATAAATGAAGATTATCTGGACCAAACATGCAGAAGACAGACAAAAGGAATGGGAAAAAAACTCGGAATTACAAAACGAGAAGTTGAAGATTTGATTAGTAATCCTGAACAAATTATACCCGGTGATATGGATATTCTTGTTGCTCAAAGAATGACCCGTAATGGTTTATTACGGTCTCCTTTTATAGATGGTGGAGTATATAGAAAAATCATTACTGTTTATTGGACAAGTAAAATAGAAAAATATTGGAGGGAAGAAAAGGATGAAGATAAAATATGATTATGACGCCGATGTGCTTCTGATATTGTTGAGCGACAATCCTCCTGTAGATGCCATCGAGGAGCCAGGGGGTATTATCGTAAGTTATGGAGAAGATGGAGAGGCCGTCAGTGTAGAATTCTTGAATGCGTCGGCCCGGAGGTTGATCCGCCCTGATGAGGTCAGTGTAACCCTGCAAACTAAAGGTGCTTTTACAGTATAGTCTTACTCCCTCTCATGGGAAAAGGAAAGGATGGGTATTTTTATATGAAAAAAGTTAGGGCTGCCGTAGTCGGAGTAGGACACATGGGAAGATACCATGTAGGGGTATATTCGGAGATACCCGATGTCCATCTGGTTGGAATAGCGGATATTAACGAATCGAGGGGGAAAGAGATTGCAGAAAAATATAACACCGTCCTTTATACCGATTACAAGTCCTTGTTTGGCAAGGTGGATGTAGTAAGCATAGCGGTTCCCACATTGCAGCACTACAAAGCCGCAAAGGATTTTCTTGAGGCTGGAATCCATGTGCTGGTAGAAAAACCCCTGACAAAAGGAATCGAAGATGCAAAGGAGTTGTTCGGGATTGCCGAAAGGAAAAATCTCGCCCTTCATGTGGGGCATGTGGAGAGATTCAACGGCGCAGTCCATGAATTAAAAAAGATAGTTGATAGCCCCCTCTTTGTAGAGTGCAGGAGACTCGGCCCCTATGATTCGAGGATTCAGGATGACGGCGTTATTATGGATCTGATGATTCATGATATAGACATCATACTCAATCTCGTAAATTCAAGGGTAAAAAATATAAATGTAGTCGGCAGCACGATTTTTTCGGATAAGGATGACCTCTGCAATGTGCAGGTTGAATTTGAAAACGGGTGTATTGCAAATATAACCGCAAGCAGGGCAACACAGCATAAAATAAGGACTCTCGCCATAACGCAGAAAGACAAATATATATTCCTCGATTATACAAATCAGGACATACATATCCACAGGCAGGCATCTTCCGAGCATTTTCTTACAAAGCAGGAACTCCGCTATAAACAGGAATCCTTCACCGAAAGGATATTCGTCCATAGGGAAAATCCGCTCAAGCTCGAGCTCAGACATTTCATCGATTGCGCCGCTAACGGGGCAAACAGGATGGTTCCGTCGGATGAGGAGATATATTCGCTCCAGATAGCGCTCGAGATAGTGGAGAGGTTCAAAAGAACAAAAACATGAATAATCCGTAGATTACGCAGATTACACAGATTTTTAAAAAAAACATTTTGTTTTAATCTGCGATAATCTGCGAAATCTGTGAATATATGTTTTTATAATTTCTTTAACATGAATATGAATAACGGTATTAAACGGCTGGGATTGATTGCAGGAAGCGGAAGTCTCCCCTCCATACTTGCAAGCGAGGCAAGTTCAATCGGGGCTCAAGTAGTTTCGATAGCATTTACGGAAGAATCCGCAAAATTGCTTAAACCCTTTTCCGTATCCGTTTATCGCTATGGCATCGGGGAGGCGGGGAAGATACTTAAATGCCTGAAGAACGAAGGGGTGAGAGATGTGGCTCTGGTCGGAAAGGTCGAAAAGAGGCTTTTGTTTCAGAATCTCAAATTCGATTTAAGGGCAATAAAGATTTTGAGCCGGTTGATAAATAAAAATGACGATACGATTATGCACGCCATTGTAAAAGAATTGGAGGGTGAAGGAATAAATGTGGTTGACCAGATGCTCTTTTTAAAAAAACTGTTTCCATCGAAGGGGCTGTTGACAAAAAACACTTCCAATGACAGGGAGAGCAAAGATATAGAATATGGATTTAAAATTGCAAAGGATATTGCAGGGCTTGACATAGGACAGACTGTTGTCGTTAAGGACAGGGCTGTATTGGCAGTAGAGGCCATCGAAGGGACGGATGAGGCGATTCAAAGGGGTTGCGGACTGTGCAATGGCGGAGCCGTCGTTGTGAAGGTGGCAAAACCCGGACAGGACCCCAGATTCGATGTCCCTACCATAGGTATTAATACAATAGAAAACATGATTAAGGGGAAGGCATCTGCCCTGGCAATCGAGGCGGACAAAACAATGGTTGTTAATATGGACGATGTGATAAAAATGGCGGAGGAGAACGGAGTATCTATTGCAGTAATTTAAGTTGAGTAGTTAACAACTACTCAACTACTTAACAACTTAACAACTCAACCACAGCATGAACGAAAAATACATGAAGCGGGCTATAGAATTAGCCCTAATGGCAAAGGGGAAAACAAGCCCCAATCCGATGGTAGGCGCTGTTATTGTAAAAGGCGGCAAAATCGTCGGCGAGGGGTATCATAAAAAGGCAGGGATGCCCCACGCAGAGATTAATGCCATCGATGCAGCGGGCAAGGGCGCAAAGGACGGCATAATGTATATAAATCTCGAGCCGTGCTGTCATCAGGGCAGGACCCCGCCATGCACAAAGGCTCTTATAAAAAGCGGCATAAAAAAGGTTGTTGTCGGTATGGTTGACCCGAATCCCATCGTTTCAGGCAAAGGCATAAAGGAATTAAAGGATGCCGGCATTCAGGTTTCGGTTGGATTGCTGGAGAAAGAATGCAGAAGAATTAACGAAGTTTATTTGAAATATATTACAACAGGAATGCCCTTTGTGCTTTTGAAAGTAGCAATGAGTCTCGATGGAAAGATTGCTACACACACAAAAGAATCTAAATGGATTACAGGCAAGCCTTCAAGGGAGATGGTTCATCAATTAAGAGACGAGGTAGACGCAGTAATGGTAGGAATAGGAACGGTGCTGCATGATGACCCAAACCTTACTGTTGATTTGAAAAAGAAAAGAGTAAGCGACCCGATAAGAATAATTGTTGACAGCAGCTTAAGAATCCCATTGGACGCCAATGTTCTTAAATCCGTGTCCAAATCGGGTGCCATAATTGCCGCTACAAAGAGGGCGGATGATAAAAAGATGAGCGCATTGAAAGAAAAAAGGATTGATGTCCTTATAATCGAAGGAAACGAGCAAAGGGTAAACCTAATGAAATTGATGGAAGAATTGGGTAAAAGGGAAATTACAAGCATAATGATCGAAGGCGGCTCCGAGCTTAACTCCTCTGCCATAGAAGAAGGCATAGTTGATAAGATAATATTCTTTATCGCCCCGCGAATAATCGGAGGCAAAGACGGCATATCATCCGTAGGGGGAAGAGGAATTGTAAAACTGGAAGATTCTTTAAATATCCGCGATGTCCATGTTGACAGGATAGGCAGCGATATTGTTGTGGAAGGATATTTACAAAGGTAAAAAGGTTAAGAGGTTAAAAGGCTAAAAAGCTTAACCTCTTTGCCTCTTTACCTTTTCACCTTTTTATATGTTTACCGGACTTATAGAAGAGATTGGGGTGGTAAAAAAGATTGACAGGAGAGGAGATAATCTCAGGCTTACTATTGGTGCAGATATGATAATGGACGATTTAAAGGAAGGCGACAGTGTAGCAGTAGACGGCATCTGCCTATCCGTTGTGCCGCCCTTATATAAATCCGGAGGATTCGAGCTGGATGTATCCGATGAAACGGTGAAAAGGACTACTATCGAATCGTTTAAGCGGGGCAGAAGAATTAATCTCGAGAGGGCGGTAAAAGCCGGAGCAAGACTGGGCGGGCATATAGTTACGGGACATATTGACGGAATAGGCGAAATAAAAAAGTTCGATAAAACAAAAAATGGAGGTTATTTGAATATAACTTTACCGCCCGATTTGATGCGATACATGGTTTATAAAGGCTCCGTTGCAATAGACGGCATAAGCCTTACCATAGCAGAGTTAAATCATAATTCCATTGCCATTGCAGTAATTCCTCATACTTTAAAAATGACCGCACTGGGAGGAAAAACAGGCGGAGATAAAGTAAATATAGAGTGTGATATAATGGGAAAATATGTGGAGCGATTCGTCAATTCTCTGCCACTAAAAGGGGAGAAAATAAGCAGAGAATTCTTAACGGCTCATGGATATACGATTTAATGACCAAACACCAGGGAACTTCAAAGTTTGAAATTTGCTTATTGGCAATTTATTTATAATATGGATATGAACTTTAATACGATAGAAGATGCAATAGAAGACATAAAAAATGGCAAGATGATTATCCTTGTTGACGATGAGGACAGGGAAAACGAAGGGGATTTAATGATTGCGGCCGGGAAGACTACAGCCGGGGCGATAAATTTTATGACAAAGCACGCCAGAGGACTTATATGCCTTGCCCTTTCGCCCGAAAGGGTGGAAGAACTTAATCTGCGGATGATGGTCAATAATAACGAATCCCGGTTCGGAACCGCATTTACGGTTTCCATCGAGGCGAGACACGGCGTAACTACAGGCATATCGGCGCATGACAGGGCAGCCACCATCCTTACTGCCATTGACCCTAAAACAAGGCCGGAAGATCTGGTAAGTCCTGGGCATATATTTCCATTGAAGGCAAGAGAGGGAGGGGTTCTGGTAAGGACAGGACAGACAGAAGGCTCTGTAGATCTGGCGCGGCTTGCGGGATTATATCCGGCAGGGGTTATATGCGAAATTATGAACGACGACGGGACTATGGCAAGGGTTCCGCATCTTGTGAAATTTGCAAAGAAGTTTGGGCTAAAAATCGTAACCATAAAAGACCTTATCGAATACAGAATGAAGAGAGAATCCTTTGTCCGAAGGTCTGCTGAAACAAAACTCCCCACGGATTACGGAGAATTCAAGCTGATTGCCTTTGAAAACACGATAAACGATTTTATTCATCTTGCCCTTGTAAAAGGCGAGGTGAGGAATGATAACGATACTCTCGTAAGGGTTCACTCCCAGTGCCTCACAGGAGATGTATTCGGCTCTCACAGATGCGACTGCGGCGAGCAGCTGCACAGGGCTCTCGAGATGATAGAAAAGGAAGGGTCCGGTGTTTTATTATATATGTATCAGGAGGGCAGGGGCATCGGTCTTGTCAATAAACTGAAGGCTTATGCGCTTCAGGACCAGGGCAGGGATACTGTTCAGGCTAATGAGGAGCTTGGTTTTAAGCCCGATTTGAGAGACTACGGCATAGGCGCCCAGATTCTCGTAAACCTCGGCTTAAAAAACATAAGGTTAATAACAAATAATCCTCGAAAAATCGTGGGGTTGGAGGGGTACGGCCTTCACATAGTAGAGCGGGTTCCTATAGAGGTTCATCCTAAAAAGGATAATATAAAATATCTGGAGGCAAAGAAGAAAAAATTGGGACACTTAATAAACACAGGGATTGGGGATTAGGGGTTAGGGGTTAGTAAAAAAGCTAATCCCCAATCTCTAAACCATATTCCCTGCCTTTGAGGGGAGGTTTTATGCCGGAGACGATTCAAGGCAAGTTAGACGGAAGCGGTTTGAAATTCGGAATAGTCGCGAGCAGATTCAACGATTTTCTGACAAAAAATCTTATAGACGGCGCCTTAGACGGATTGATAAGACACGGCGCTAAAGAAGGCGATATTAAGCTGATTAAAGTTCCCGGCTCTTTTGAAATACCTTATGCCGCTAAAATATTGGCATCCTCGAAAAAATACGATGCCTTAATATGCCTCGGCGTAATAATAAAGGGAGATACGCCCCATTATCAATATATATCGGCGGAGGTAACGAAGGGGATTGCCTCTATATCTCTGGAAACCGGAGTTCCGATAATTTACGGCATTCTTACAGTCGAAAATATAGAGCAAGGCATCGAGAGGTCTGGCACAAAATCGGGCAACAGAGGCTGGGATGCGGCAATAAACGCCATCGAGATGGTGAATCTGTATAAACTGATAAAATGAAAACAAACATCCTCAGAACATAGAGAAAAAAACAAATTTTTTTGACACAGATGGACACTGATTATTTATGATTTTTTTCTGTGCTAATCATAATTTATCTGTGTCTTTCAGTGTCTTTATTTTTTGTCTTTCTTTGTGTCCTGTGTGGTTAATCATGTTTTTGTTCTTTAAAAATGACGAAGAGAAGAAGGGCGAGGGAGCTTGCCCTAAGAATCCTCTACCAGTGGGAGATACAAAAGGGAGACATCGAGCCTCAAATAGAGGATTTCTGGAAACAAAATCCCGCACATGCCGATGTTCAATCTTTCGCAGAGAGGCTGGCAAACGGCGTCTATAAACATATCGAAGAGATAGATTCGATTATAGAAAGATTCAGCGAAAACTGGACTATGGATAGAATAAGTGTAATCGATAAAAATATCATGCGCGGGGCGGTATATGAGATGTTATATGAAAAGGAGATACCATCGAGGGTCTCTATCAACGAGGCAATAGAAATCGCAAAGAAATACGGCACAGAGGACTCAAGTCAGTTCGTAAACGGGATTCTGGATAGGGTAAAGAGCGAGTTGGAATGCGATAAGAAGAAAAACAGTTAAATATTATGTTAAAAATCAAAACCCTCCAGCAGGAATTTTTAAAAACAGAGGCTGAGCTTATTGCCGTATCTCTCTTCAAAGATGTAATACCCCTTAAAGGAGATGCAGGCTACATTGACTGGATATTGAACGGCCAGATTTCGAGTCTTATAAAAAACAAAAAGGTATTCGGAAATTTTAAAGAGACCGTGCTTCTGTCGAGCTTAAATAAATTTCCTGCAGAGAAGATACTTATGATAGGATTTGGAAAGGCAAGCAATCTTACATCTCCGAAACTCTCATATATATTTTCCAATATCATAGATGTTGTCTCTATGATGAAGATTAGAGATTTCGGCATTTCGGTATGTATAAAGGGAATCTCCGACCCCGAATACGGCAGAATAGCAGCAGATATGTTAGAAGGTGTGATGAAGGGGTTCGGCAAGATACCTTTATCCGGGAGCGATTACACGATAAAAATAGCAGAAGAGGACAGAAGAAGGTTTTTCATGTTGAACAGGATAATAAAGCAATCGGCAGAGGGTTTTAAGGATAAATATCATTTGGTTTTGGAAGTATAAACGTTGAGTAGTTGACCCCTGATAGAATCATTCAGGGGCACTCAACCACTTAACCACTCAACTACTTATACTATTTAACTAAATGATACTGAAAAATGACTTTTTTGAACGACTTTTTAGTTTTTCTTTTGTTCCAT
>CAYMMR010000083.1:0-9665 GCA_964391545.1 uncultured Nitrospinota bacterium
TATAACTTAAAAGAAAGACTTGCTTCTTTACTTTTTAATCATAAGGTCTGTGGCTAATCAGGTATCTGTTCCTCACCCTATCAAATTCTGAACCGTCTCCAGCAGGTTTGTTTGGTCAAATGCCCCTTTCACAATATATGCGTCTGCGCCGACCTGTATCCCCCTCCTCTTGTCCTCTTCCTTCTCTCTCGAAGTTACGATGATTATCGGTGTATGTTTGTATTCTTCGTCCTTTCTCAGTCTTTCCGTTAAGGAGAATCCGTCCAGCCGCGGCATCTCGACATCCGTTATGACAAGGTCGTATTTGAGCTCCTTTATCTTTTCCAGCGCCTCTATGCCGTCGCCCGCAAGATTGACCTTATATCCATAAGCCTCGAGTATGCTCTTCTCGATTTCCCTTGTGTTGATGGAATCGTCCACTACAAGAATATTTAAGGTCTTCTTTTCTTCCTCCGAAAATCTCCTGTAACGGCCGGCGCCTTTCGCCTCCTTTGCGGATGCAATAATCATCGGGGCATGCAGGACATTTACCACCTCATTTTTGCCGGTAATGATTACGCCGCTTATCCATTTGATATTCTTCAGATGAGAAGGCAAAGGTTTTATTACCATATCCTCCTCGTTGACGAGGGAGTCAACGAGCAGCCCCAGTTTTTCGTTTACCGTATGAACGATTATGATTAAGGCTTCCCCTTCCTCCTTAATAACCCCCTTTAATTCCCCCTTAACAAAGGGGGATTGAGGGGGTTGTTTATCCGCCGACGGAAGGTTAAGGAGAGATTTCAATTCTACGACCGGAATAATCTGCTCCCTGAGGCTTATGGCCTTTTTATCCACAACGGCGATAATCTTATCACTTGGAAACCTTAAAATCTCATGGATGGAATTTACTGTAATGGCAAGCGTCATATTCGATACCGTGAACATCAATACCCGCATAATCGAAAGGGTGAGGGGGAGGCTGATATAGAAAGTAGTTCCCTTGCCTTCCTTCGTATTGATGCGAATAGCTCCCTTCAATCCCTCGACGATATTCTTTTTCACGACATCCATGCCCACCCCCCTTCCGGAGAGGTCGGTGATTATGGCAGCGGTGCTGAAACCGGGCTGGAATATCAAATCTATAATCTCGGATTCGGACATATTATTCAGCGTCTCTTCGTCGAACATTTTTTTATGCAGCGCCTTTTCTTTTATCTTTTTTAAAGATATGCCGGCGCCGTCGTCTTTGATTCTAATCAGGACATTCCCCCCTTCGTAGGATGCCGACATCTTTATGCTGCCCGTCTCGTTTTTTCCCGCCTTTATGCGGTCTTCGGGCTTTTCTATTCCGTGGTCGATGGAATTTCTAATCATGTGGATAATCGGGTCGCCTATTTTTTCTATGATTTTTTTATCCATCTCCGTCTCTCCGCCGTCAATTAAGAGGTCAACCTTTTTCCCAAGGGTTTTAGACATATCGCGCACTGCCCTGTGAAATGTATCGAAAATCATGGAGATAGGGAGCATCCTCATCTTGAGCGCCTTTTCCTGCAATTCGGCGGTCAAGAGTTCCTGCAGGTTGACATCGTCCCTTATGTTCGAGGACAACTGTGCGATGTTTGCATGAAGGGATTGCATTGCGGCGATAAGGTCATCCGAAAGTTCCCCCTCACCCTTCTGGCGGGAGGATGTTATCGCCTCCATATTTTTCTTTATCAGGGCTTCTATTTTTTTTATATCGGACAGCCTCTGCTTCAGCCTGCTCTGGTTGGATAACATCTCGCCCATGAGCTTTATCACATCGTCCAATTTTTCCGTGCTGACCCTTATCGTCGTATCCATTTTCAGCTTTGCGGTTTTCTCCAAAATCGTAGTTTGTGATTCGCGGCTCGTGGCTCGTGGCTCGTGATTTGCGGTTTGCGGCTCGTGAATTTCCGAAGCATTTGTCAGGCTTTCTGCCTTCGAGACAATATCGCTTATATCTATTCCCCCGATAGAAGCATTCGAGGGCAGGTTTTCATCCCTGCCTTCGGAGACGTTTTTGAGTAATGCCCTGAAAATATCTATACCGTGAAAGAGGATGTCAATTACCGCAGAATTTGCCTCGATGTTCCCGTCCCGGACTTTTCCCATTAGGTTTTCCATGGTGTGCATCAGCTTTGTCATAGCAGTGAGGTTAAGGAATGAAGCCCCTCCTTTTATGGAATGCGCTGCCCTGAAGATATGGTTAATCAGGTTAATGTCGCCGGGCTTCTTTTCCAGAGAGGCAATATCGCTTTCCAACGTTTTAAGGGCCTCTGCGGATTCTTCGCAAAAACTTGCCAATATAGAAGGGTCAACGGCATCTTGATGCCGACGGGCATCCACTTTATCCCCGCCTTCAGAAACGGGGGTAAATTCGCCTTTTGCTGCCATCTCCAGAGCCTTGCATATCTTGCCGGTATCGGTTGCAATATCCTGTCCTGCCGTTATCTTTTCGACCAATTCAGAGATGGTGTCTATTCCCTTGAAAAATGTATCGAATATCCCCTTCGATGCCTCGATTTTTTTCCCCCTGAGTGCATCGAGAGCGTCCTCGAGCTTATGGGCAACTTCGGAAACCTCGCTCAGCTTCAGCATCTTCGATGCGCCTTTAATGGTATGGGCAGAGCGAAAAATCGAATTCAGGGTCTCCATGTCTTCGGGTTTTTTTTCGAGAGAGAGCAGCCCCTCGTTTATCTTCGAGATATGTTCCCTCGCCTCTTCCGCAAACCTCATTATGAATTTAGTCCTGTCAATCGCCATAGCCTTTATAAAAGGGGCAAGAGTCAAGGGGCAAGGGTCAAGTATATTTTTATCTTGACCCCTGACCCTTGACCCCTGACCCTATTTTTTTCAGATTATGCCGGCAAAGATGCGCCAACTGTTCGGCAGGGAAGGAAATCGGGAAATATGTCAATCCATGGTCGGACACCTTCCCATTTTCCAGCAAGCCGATTACAATCCCGTATTCCCTGCAAGCCTGCTCCTGCTCGCCCCTTGCATGATATGCCTCTGCCAGATAAAAATGCGCCAGCCAGCATGACGGCTGGATATACAATGCCTCTTTGAATCTTTTCACTACTTCCTCTCCGTTATCTTCAATTTTGGCAATTAGTCCCATGAGGAGATACCCTTCGAGATGCCAGTTATCTATTTGGATGATTTTTAAACAGGCTTTCTTTGCCTCTTCCAGTTGTCCGAGGTTGATTAATATGCTTGCCTTCAAGGCATAGGACTTGGTAAAAGGAGGATTATCTTCCATCAGTTTGTTTATACGGCTCAGCGCCTTGTTGTATTTCTTATCTTTGGCAAGATGCAGCGCCTCATCGAAGAGCAATCGGGAGTCTTCTCTCTTTTCTGAAAAATCACTTCCGGCAGCCTGATGGATGGGTTTTTCAAGAGTATTATTTAAATCTGCCACAGAGGCACGGAGACACAGAGGTTTATTTAATTTATCTTTTCTCTGTGCCTCTGTGTCTCTGTGGTTTATCAGGTTTTTCTTCCTCCTTTCTTCTATTTTAACCTCTACGCCCTTATGATATAAAAACACCCCGTCTATCTCGACGAGAGAAAGTATGCCAATATTATGGAATAAAGTTTCGGAGGAGCTTACAAAAAGATAACCGCCTTCGCTCAATATCTGCGACAGCTTATGAAATATTTTCCTCTGCGACTCGGGGTCGAAATAAATCGAGACATTCCTGTAAAAGATAATATCGATGCCCTGAAGCGTATTCGGGTAGAAATCGCTCAAGAGGTTAAAATTCTTGAACTCCACGCTTTGTTTTACAGTATCCAGTATCATGTATCCGGCATCTCCGGCGCCACCTTGATTAATGCCGTCGGAGACAGGCTTGAAATACCTCTTCTTCAGGGTATCGTCGAATTTTCTAAAGGAATTTCTTCCAAATACCCCTTTTTTTGCCGCAGAGACCGCCTCTGCATCAATGTCAACGGCTATTACCGAAGATATAGCCTCGCTGCCCATTCCGTATTTATTCATAAGCGACATGACGATAGAATAGGGCTCCTCTCCTGTCGAGCATCCTGCGCTTAGTATCTTCACCCTCTCTCCCGATTTTTTCTTTTGAAATATTTTCGGAATCAGCATATCGGATAAAATGCGAAAATGCCTCGGCTCCCGTAAAAAATAAGTCTCGTTTATGGTGAGGAGATTTACGAGGTGTATAAACTCGCTTTCGCTGCCTGTGAGTTCGTTAAAATATTCGGCGTGAGATTCCAATCCCTTCTCCGACATCCTATTTTGGATTCCAGAGGCAAGGGACGATAGTCTATCCCCTTCAAAAAACAGCCCGCACTTATTTTTAATGAGATTTACAAAAGGATTCAAGTCCATAAAAAAAGTTAGCAATGAGCAATGAGCAAGTAGTTACTCATTGCTTTGCACTCATTCTACTTGTTACCACGCTTTGCGTGGTAACAAACATGCCGCTCCCACGCAGCCCCTGACCCCTGATTGATTCATTCAGGGGTTCTATCAGGGGGTGGGAGCGAACAAAAAAATATTTTCCTTGTAAAACTATTCTCTTTTTGATAACATAAAAATATGGCGATTATAACTATCCCCAGAGTTTTAATAGAAAAATTAGGTGATGACGGTGCAGATGCCTTCGCCGAAGTCATTAAAGAGGTGGAGAAGGATGCACATAAAGAGCTTGCAACAAAGGCTGATGTGGCAGTATTAAGGACTGAAATTAAAGAATTAGAAGGTAAACTCAAGCTATATTTCATAATCCTCATATTTACCATTATCCTTGTAAGCCCCCATGCCATTGATTTAATCGCCAAGTTATTCGGCGTCGTTAAATAGGTTTTATCCTTCATCCTTTTCCCTCTATTTCCCCATTTCTCTTTAAACTTTTTCGTAATTATTCACCACAGATACTCACGGAACAAAAACCCAAATTTAGCCACGAATTGCACGAATATTGCGAATATTCACGAATTAAAAAAGTTAAAAAATTAGTTAAATTAGCGTAAATTCGTGTTATTCGTGGCTAAAATTTATAATTCTGCTTCTTTCTGCTCCGTGATTTTCCGTGCCCTTCCGTGGTGAACTATTACTCTTTTTCTTTGCTTTTTAGTCTGTGCGAGTCTGTGGCTGATTAAGTTGTTCTTCTGTCACCTTAAATTTTTCCACCATCTCTTTCAGGTTTCTCGAAAGCTCTACCATGTTTCTGCTGACGGAATTTATCTGAACGATGGAGGCAGATGTCTGTTTCGCCCCTCCGTCAATCTCCTTGAGGGCGGTTACCATCTGCTCGCTTGCCGTCTTCTGCTGCTGTGTTGAAAGGGAAATCTGTTTTGCCGCATCTGTGGTTGACCTGGCGCCCGAAAGTATCTCTCCGAGCATTGCCACTGTATTGGAAGACGATTCCATACCGCTTTGAATCGTCTTCGAGCCCCTTTCCGATGCAATCACCAGCCTGTTAATTGCCTCATGAATTTCCTCTATCTTGCCCTTTATCTCGCCTGTGGACTCCATAACATTGTCGGCAAGCCTCCTGATTTCCACTGCCACCACCCCGAATCTCTTGCCTGCCTCGCCTGCACTGGCTGCCTCGATAGCGGCGTTAAAGGCTATCAGCTTGGTCTGGTCGGCTATATTATCGATAATCTCCATAACTTTTGTAATCTCCTTTGACTTCTTGCCAAGCTCCAGAATCTCCTCGATACTCCTCTGATTATCCCTTTTAATCTCATCCATCTTTGTCATGCTTGCCTTTACGATTGTTACTCCATCTTCCGTATTCTGTAACGCCCTGCTCGCAATATCCACCACAGAGCCGGAATTGTCCGCTATCTGTGTAGATGTTGTAGACACCTCTTCCATAGTGGAGGTAATCTCGGTAACCGATGCCGAGAGCTGTCTTATAACGGATGCCTGCTCTTCCACTGCCGCGGATATTTCGCCGGCAGAATTGCTTACATTCATGGTAGTCTCTTTTACGCTCTTTACGATATCGTGAATCCTTTCCATAAAGGTATTGAAGGATTTTGCCATTTCGCCCAATTCATCCTCCGATGCAGATTCGAGCCGTTTTGTCAGATACCCCTCGGCAATATCTTTACTGGCATCCACTACATCTTTAATAGGCTTTGTGATACTCCTTCCGATGAGGAAGACAAATAACAGGGAAACGGCTATGGAAAGAGGCGTAAGGAACATGGTAATCAGCCTCGATTTCTTGTAATTATTGACACGGACCTGTATCAATTTATCGTTTTCATCTGCGGCAGCATCCCAAAGCTCGAAGCTCTCTTTAATCGCCTCTGTGCCTGCGGAGATATACTCCGGCAATTCCACTTTCTCCAGATTCGCTATTTTTTTTATCATCCCTATAAATGCCTCATTCGCTTTTGTATATTCTTCGAGCGCAATGGGGATATTTTTCTGGAGGCTCGGACTGACCCCTAAGAAATTTTGGTCTTCGTTCAGGGATACCTGAACGCTTCCCCTGACCCTGTCCATGTCGGACTGTTTCAGCAGGGCTGCATACTCGTTCAGCTTTATCCTCTCGTCGAGGTTGATTGTCTTTCGGTTTAGGATAGCCTCTCCATAAGAGAGCGCCTCCTGCAGCCTGTCTTGAGTCTGGGGCAGCGCCAGCAGGGTGATGTCCATCAGATAGTAGGTGTCGAGGTCGGGGTCGAGGATGAGGTTAGATGTGTCGCCTATATGCGAGATGAGCGCCCTGATGTCGGAAATTAAGTGTATATGTTTCTCATTCATCTCTCCCTGCTTTAAATCGGCAAACCGGGATTTCAACTCCTCCCATTCTTTCTTTAAAATGCCGTAGTGATAATGCTCCCTCTTTCTCTTTGCAAGCTCATCCACTGTTGTCTTTAGCGGGTTTTTAAGCCTGCCGTCAACATCCTCGAGGACAGAAAGAGCTTTTTCTATCAGGGATTGCCTTACGGATATATCCTCTTTTTTAATGCCGTTGTCTCCGCTTAAATATCGCTGGGACATAAGCTTATGCTCGGAGATATGCGATAAAAGCCTCTCGAGGGGACGCTGATACTCGTTTCCATATATCTCGTTTTGGTTAAACCGAATATCGTCATTGACGCCGTTGATTGCACGAAAGAGTAAGACGCCGATAGGTAGGCTAAAGGTTATGCAGATTAGCATCAGTTTCTGCCATATCTTCATTTTCTTAAACATAAATTCCCCCTCTAAATTAGATTCCTCACTTCGTTCGGAATGACAACTTCTGCCAGCCTGTCATTGCCTCTTATTCTCACAATCTCTCTTCCTATCTCATTAAGAGGCAGCACCTTATCGATACACCCGCTCTCGATAGCAACCCTCGGCATCCCGAATATAGCAGATGTCTTCTCATCCTGTGCAATTGTGAGCCCGCCCGCCTCTTTTATCTTCTTTATTCCCGATACACCGTCATCCCCCATGCCCGTTAAGATAATGCCGACAGCGCCCGCCCCGAATACATCGGCAGCAGAGGCTAAAAGCAAATTGCAGGATGGGTGATAAATATCGGCAGGTTTTTTTTCTACAAGGGCTATTCTGTTTCCTTTATCTATTGTCATGTGCCTCTCCGAAGGGGATATATATATCGTCCCCTCTTTTATCGTTTCCCCATCCGCTCCCTCTCTCACCGGTATTTTAGAGATGCCGTTCAGCCATTCGACGAGGCCGCCGGTAAATCCGTCGGATATATGCTGGGCAACGAAAACAGGAAAAGGAAATTTTTGAGGCAGCTCCGGAAGAATGACGGACAGAGCCTTCGGTCCTCCTGTAGAGCATGCGACAGCAACGGCTTTATCGAATCCGCCTCCCTCCTGTTTTTGAGACAGGCTGTTTCCCTTTCTGCCGCCCTTGCCCCTGATATGCGTAATGACCTTGACCCCGGCGAGCAGCTTGATTTTATTGATAAGCGCAGAGGCATTCTCCATATTGATATCCGACTTGGAGATAATCTCCAGCGCCCCCCTGGATATAGCGTCGAAGGCGTATCGGGCAACGCTTTTTTCGGTGATAACGATTATCGGGACTGCATGCTCTTCCATGATTCTCTCTACGGCCTCGAGCCCGTTCATTTCGGGCATCTCGATATCCATCGTTACAATATCCGGATTCAGTTCTTTAACCCTCTCGATTGCCTCTTTCCCGTTCTTTGCCTCGCCCGACACTTTAATATCGTTATCCGCTGACAGGATAAATTTAAGCATCCGCCGCGCAGTCAGGCTGTCGTCAACTATTAAGACCTTTATCTGTTTCATATTATTAACTCTTAACTTTTAACTCTTAACTCTTCACTCTTAAAGCTCTCCACTATGCTTTTCATATTCTCCGATAATTTTTTCAAGTTTGCCGTAGTGGAGCCTGTCTGTGCTATGGAGGCAGCAGCCAATTTTACCCCTTCTTCTATCTCCTTGAGTGCGTCTACCACCTGGCTGCTGGCTGTCTTCTGCTGCTGTGTTGACAGCGATATCTGTTTTGCAGCCTCGACGGTTGATTGGACTCTTGTAAGCATATTCCTCAGCATTACAACTGTCTCCGATGCCAATCCGCTCCCCTCCTCGATTTTTTTAGAGCCTTTCTCGGAGGCAATCACCAATCTGTTGATGGTCTCCTGAATCTCTTCTATCTTCCCCTTTATCTCGCCTGTAGACTCCATAACATTATCGGCAAGCCTTCTTATCTCTACCGCCACCACGCCAAACCTTTTGCCCGATTCTCCTGCGCCGGATGCCTCTATAGCGGCATTAAAAGCGATAAGCTTGGTCTGGTCGGCAATATTATCGATAATATCCATAATCTTCGTAATCTCTTTCGATTTTTTGCCCAGCTCGACGATCTCCTTAACATTGTTTTGATTATTCTGGTCGATTTCATTCATCTTCACCATTACCGACTCCACTGCCTTTGCCCCCTGCTCGGTATCATCCAGAGCTATGGAGGAAATCTCTACGACGGAATTGGAATTATCCGCTATCTGCATCGAGGTTGCAGATAGCTCCTCCATAGTAGAAGTTATCTCGGATACGGAGGCAGACTGCTGTGTGGTAATGCTTATATGCCCTCCCACTGATTCGGATATTTGAGCGGCAGAGGTATCCACTACTGCAGCCGCATCCGAGACATTGCTAAGAACCTGTTGAATGGTATCGAGGTGGCTTTTGAGGTTAAGGCTGTTATCTATATGGCTTTTAATAGTCCTGTATACTTTATTACCGATAAATACTGCAATAACCGCTGCTCCGGCAAGCACGGTTAACGAGACGGTTAAAACATTTTTGAATACCTGTATCCCTATTCCGGATAACATTTCTGCCGAAAATATCGCATCTACACTGCCGCCGTTCTTGATATTCAGCTTTCTATGAACAACGAGAACCCTGTTTGCCTCGTCTATGAGATAGCCGTCTTCGGAGATTTCGGCTGCCTTTTTTGTCCTGTCTTGTTCTTCGGATTTTAATCCATCCTTGATATAGGTATATTCCACGGGTATCGGCGGGATTTCGCCGGCAAACTCGGTTTTGGACGTTCCCGCGCTCATACCCGACATCTTCAAATACAATAAGTCTCCGTTTGTCTTGTATAGCTCTATTGCATTTGTATTTTTTAAATTCATCAGATTGCCGCCGTCAATGCTCCTCGACGCAAGATTAAGTATCGG
>CAYMMR010000084.1:0-9627 GCA_964391545.1 uncultured Nitrospinota bacterium
TACGATACTGAAAAATGACTTTTTTGAACGACTTTTTAGTTTTTCTTTTGTTCCACAGTGTGATAATTCAAATAAATAAAAACAAAAGAAAAAGTAACGGAAGTGAAAAAAAGGTCATTTTTCAGTGCGAAACAGTTAAAAAACTTCTTTATAGGTTGTTATATCATTTCCCTATACAGAACTCCTGAAATATCCTGTTCAGGACATCATCTGAGTATGTTTCCCCGGTAATCTCGCCGAGTCTTTCGATGGCAAGCCGCATATCAGCGGCTATAAATTCCGGCGAGAGATTGTTATTTATAGCATTAACAGCCTTATTCAGCGAATCCTGCGATTTTGAAAGCAGTTCTCTGTGTCTCTCTCTTGTAATAACCATGCCCTCTGGAGTCACTACCCCCCTTTTCTCCCCCCCTTGTAAAAGGGGGGATGAAGGGGGGGTAATAATATCGAAAATCTTACTTTTTAACTCATCCAAGCCTATATTTTTCAGGGCGGATATTTTTAAGAACCCCGCCTCGCCCCATTCAGATGAAATTTTATTTCCCATATCAATTTTATTTATAGCAATAATTAGCGGCTTGTTTTTCTGTTTTATTTCTTTTATTAAATCTTTATCCTCTTCCCTTAACCCCTCCGAGCCATCCAACAAAAAGACAATCAGCCCCGCGCCTTCAATAGCCTTCTGAGTCCTTTTTATCCCCTCCTGCTCGATCTTTTCTCCGGATTCTCTTATGCCTGCGGTATCTACAATTTTAATTGTCAATCCGTTTATGTTTAATCCTTCTTCAATCGTATCTCTCGTTGTGCCGGGTATGGAAGTTACGATTGCCCTCTCCTCGTTCAATAGGGCGTTCATCAGGCTCGACTTGCCCACATTGGGTCTTCCTGCTATTACTACGGATATTCCTTCCCTGTAAATCTTGCCGTATCTGTAACTATCAATCAGTTGTCTTATATCGAATAATGCAGTATCTATCCTCTCTTTTAATTTTAGACTGTTTCTTAACTCAATATCATCCTCCGGGAAATCTATAGAAGCCTCTATTTCCGCCGAAACTTCTATCAAGACATTTTTTATGGAAGCTATCTTTTCCGAAAGCCCGCCTTGCAGCTGAGAGATTGCAGATTCGAGGGCAATATCGGATTTGGACTTTATAATATCGATTACCGCCTCTGCCTGAAGGAGATTTATCCTGCCGTTTAAAAATGCCCTTTTTGTAAATTCGCCGGGCTCGGCAAGCCTTGCGCCGCTTTTAAGGGTTAAATCGAGGATTCTGCGAAGCGGGAGACTGCCGCCGTGGCAGCTTATTTCCACCATGTCCTCTCTGGTAAAGCTCTTGGGCGAGAACATCGCCGTAAGCATAACCTCGTCTATAATATTTCCCGCAGCCGGTTCTTTTATATATCCGAAGATAACTTTGTGGGATTCTATTCCGTTTAAGTTTTTTCCTTGCGGGGTAACGAAAATTTTTTTTGCGATGGGTAATGAGGAAGGTCCGCTCATCCTGACAATACCTATGCCGCCCTCTCCCGGAGGGGTCGAAACAGCGGATATGGTATCGTTCAGGTCAAACATAATATAAGACAGAATATAGAAGCCAGAAGTCAGAAGTCAGAATAAATCCTCTCTTTGTTTATCTTTTCATTCTGAATTCTGTATTCTGTCTTCTGGCTTCTCCCCCTTTGGGGGAGACTACTACCCTTCTTTCAAATCCCTCTCCTTCGCTTATGGTCTCTACCGAGGGGTCATCCTGAAGCGCTATATGGATTACCTTTCTGTCGCGGGCGTTCATTGACGCTATCGAGGCAGGCCTGCCTGTCATTTTTACCTGTCTGGCAAGCTTTTTTGCAAGTCCGTCGAGTTTTTCTCTCCGTCTCTCTCTGTAGTTTTCCGTATCTACAATTACATCCACCCTGTTTTCCAATTTTTTATTCACAATCCTATCTATTATATGTTCGAGAGAATCCAGAGTTTCTCCTTTCCTGCCTATGATAATACCGCCATATTCGCTGAAAATTTTCAAATAAATCGCATCCCCTTCCATCTTTCCCTCAACCCGCGCATCGAACCTCATGCCGTCAAGCAGTTTTTGAAGAATCCCTGCAGCCTCGGCAACTTTTCCGCCGCCTATGTCGGCAGGCGGTTCGTTAAATGCAGCCTTTACTTTTACCTTCTCCTCCCCGAAACCGAAGAATTTTCTCTCTTTTCCGATAATTTCTATTTTAATTTCATCCCTCGACGATGCGCCGAGTTTTTCCATGGCGCTATTTATCGCCTCATCTTCAGTAGCTCCTTCGCCTTCCACCCACTCCATAAAACCCTCCTCATTTTTTGATGCCGCTGCAAAAAGATTTTTTGCAAGGCACTCATTTTTTCATCTCCCTATATATTAAATACTGCTGGGCTATCGAGAGAATATTATTGACAAGCCAGTATAAGACAAGGCCCGACGGAAAATTCAAAAACATAAATGTAAATATTATAGGCATTATAAGCATTATCTTTGCCTGCATCGGATCCCCCGCGGAAGGGGTCATCTTTTGCTGGACAAACATAGTAGCCCCCATTATGAGAGGCGTTATATAATAGGGGTCTTTATCCGAGAGGTCCTTTATCCATCCGAAAAACGGCGCCTGCCTCAGCTCGATGGACACCATAAGAAGCTTATATAATGCAATAAATACCGGTATTTGAATGATGATGAGAAAAAACCCGCCAAAGGGATTTACCTTATTTTCTCTGTATAACCTCATCAATTCCGCGCTCATCTTTTGGCGGTCGTTTTTATATCTCTCCTGTATTATCTTTAATTCAGGCTGGAGTTTCTGAAGCTTCTGCATTGACTTAAGGCTCTTCTGGCTTAAAGGATAGAAGATTAGTTTTATGATGACCGTGAGAATTATTATAGCGATTCCATAATTATGCGTGAAACCGTAAAACAGCTTCAAAACCTTAAATAAAGGCTTTGCCAGAAAATCGAACCATCCATAGTCAATAATCTCTTCGAGGGATACATTGTAAGACTTGAGTATCTCGCTCTCCTTTGGCCCTGCATATAGAATAACCCTGTTTTCAGCCCTTCCGCCGACTGAAATATATTCCAGCCCTACGGATACATCTCCGGTTTCGGAGGCCTTGGTTATTGACTTAAACCCCTTTGTTTCGACAGGTATAAGGGCTGTCATAAAATATTTATTCTGCATTGCAACCCATTTTATATCGCCTTCGTGATAGACTTGCCCGCCTTTTTCCTCCACCCCGTCATAAACCAACTCTCTGCCGATATAGGCTGTAGGTCCTTCATAACTGTATCCATCGGAACCGCCATCCGGCCTTAGTCCCGGTCCCCACAAAACCTGATATGAAAAACCTCCGGCAGCAGATTCTCCGCCTGTTTTTACGCTTACATCAATTTTATATTCATCCTGATAAAGCGTATACTCTTTATAAATTTCAAAACCCGACTCGTCTATATAGGAAAATCCGAGAGCAATGCTCCTCCTGCCGGGAGAGAGGGTTATCGTCTCTTCTGTTTCTGATACATCGAATAATGCGCTGTTAACCGCATCGGAAAACTTTTTATCCGTAAATTCCATCTTTAAAGGTAAAAGTTTTGCCTCCGCATCTTTAACAAGATTAACGGGAGAGCCGTCCTTTGTTTTGTATTTAAGGAGGTTTATCGTCTTAATCTTCCCTCCCCTATTGGTGAAAACAACCTCGGTAACCCCTGTATTTATTTTTATTTCCCTCTCTTTAATCGTCGTCTCCCTGACTTTAGCAACCTCTTCTGTCTTCGATGCTATATCTGCATCTTTAACCGCAGAAGGCATTGTAGTCTTTTCAGGTTTTTCAATTGTCTTTTCCTCTTCCGGAATTATTTTAGCCGGCTCAAATTTGCTAATATAGTAATATTGATAGAGTATGAAAACCAATACAGAAAGGAATACTGCAAGAAAAGCCCTTTTTTCCATTTAGATAACTCCTAACTCCCCCTTCCCCCTCTTTATTAAAGAGGGGTGGAGGGGGAGTTTATTCGTGACATTCGTAAAATCGTGAAATTCGTGTTCTTTTTTTATCTCTGTTAAAATTAAAAGTCTAAGTGGAAGGAGGCAAAAGGAGAGACATAAAATGACTTTATTGTCTATGCCAATAGCTCGTATCCGCTATTGCCCCCGATTTATCAGGGACAAGAAAATCTTTTCCACATCTTTATAGGAAAGTTCTTCGGCTCCCTTTTTAGCTGCCGCTACAATATCATGGGGCTCGGTAAATTTATATTTATTCTTCCTGAATACCTCCCTTACCAGCCTCTTTACCCTGTTTCTCTTTACTGCCGTTCCTACCCTTTTTGGAACGGATATGCCGATTCTCGTATAACTTAGCCCGTTCCTCAGCCCGTATATTGTAAAAGCCTCTTTGTTTACCCTCCAGCCTTTATCGTATACCTCTTTATACTGCCACCGTTTAAGAAGCCTCTCGTATTTGCCAAAGGATTCTCTACCCATAAAGGTTAAGGTTAAGGTTAAGGTTAAGGTTAAGAAAAATAAATCCTCTCCTCAACCTTAACCTCAGCCTCAACCTTTCTTTTTCTTAACCTAAACCTCAGCCTTTTCAGGTTAAACGGTCAGCCTCTTTCTCCCCTTGCTCCTTCTCCTCTTTAATACATTCCTGCCGCCTCTGGTAGACATCCTCTTCTTGAACCCATGGGTTCTCTTTCTTCTGATTTTACTTGGTTGATATGTCCTTTTCAATTTTCTCTCCTATTCTATTGAATTTTACGCCTCTTTTATTTTTAAAATTTATCATATCTATCTCAAAAGTCAAGAGCAAAAATCGATTTCACCGCAGAGGCGCAAAGGTCGCGAAAAAAATCAAAAAACAAAAATCCGATTAACCCGTATCCATGCCTTCGCCCTTTATTCCAAGCTCTTTTATCTTCCTGCTTAATGTATTCCTGTTTATCCCGAGCATCCCCGCCGCCTTTACCCGATTTCCTTCTGCCCTCTTTAAAACCGTCAGCAAAAGTTCTTTCTCTATATCGCCGATAACCTCATCATAAAGATTTCCTTTGTCCTTTACATTATGCACCCTCATCTCTATCATGTCATGAATAGGCCATGAACTATCCCTTACATGCTCCGTTATTGGAAGATGCTCCGGCGAGATGGAATCGCCTTCGGACATTACAATAGCCCTTTTTATAACATTTTCAAGCTCCCTCACATTTCCCTTCCACTCGTAATTTTTGAGGATATTCATTGCATCATCCGAAATATGCCGGACTTCACTGCCGAGGTCTTTTCCGAATCTTTTTAAAAAATAGTCCGATAGAACCGGTATATCCTCCCGCCTCTCTCTCAAAGGAGGCATGGGAATTGTAATTACATTTAGTCTGTGATACAAATCCTCCCTGAACCTCTTTTCCCCGATAGCAGCCTCCAATTGCCGATTTGTTGCGGCAATTATCCTGACATCAACCTTTACCTGCGTCCTCCCGCCCACACGATAGAACTCCATTTCCTGAATAACCCGCAGCAGTTTTGCCTGAAGGAAAATATCCATATCCCCGATTTCATCCAAAAACAACGTCCCTTCGTCCGCCATCTCGAATTTACCCTCTCTCGATTCGGAGGCGCCTGTAAATGCCCCCTTCTCATAGCCGAAGAGCTCGCTCTCTAAAAGCTCTTTTGGGATAGCCGCACAGTTGACAGCCACAAAGGAGCCGTTAAACCTTTTCGATGACTTATGTAAAGCCCTTGCTACAAGCTCCTTTCCTGTCCCGCTCTCCCCGGTTATAAGAACGGGAAGGTCGGAAGACGCCGCTTTCCCTATTGTCTTAAAAACCTTCTGCATCTTCCGGCTTTTGCCTATAATCTCATCCGTATCATATTTGGTTTTGATTTCCTCTTCGAGGGTATGAATCTTTCTTTCGAGTTTTTTAAGGCTCTCCACCTTATCGAGCAGGAGGTATATCTCCTCCATATCGAACGGCTTTGTTATATAGTCATAAGCGCCCTTCTGCATCGCCTCGATTGCATTTTTCATGGTTCCCTGGGCAGTCATAATTATGACGGTTATATCCCTTTTCTTCTCTTTTATGCTCTCGAGAATCCGCAGGCCGTTCCCATCCGGCAGGAAGATGTCTATAAATGCCATGAAGTATTCATTTTTTGATAGGAATGAAAGAGCGGCATTTCCGCTCTCTGCCGTATGAACGGTATAACCTTTTTTTTCAATCCCCTTCTTCAAAACCCATCTCAGGCTTTCCTCATCGTCTACAACCAATATATTTTTCATAAAATATCAGGTATAGGTAAAGGCATAGGTATAGAAAAATATCAGTCTTTTACTTTACCTTTACCTGTCTTTATACTGCTATCGGCAGAAATACCTGCGCCGACGCCCCTTTTTCATCTTTCCTATTCTGAATCTTTATCCTGCCCCTATGGTCTTCCACTATTTTATGGGATACGACAAGCCCAAGTCCCGTTCCCTTGCTCTTTGTAGAGAAAAACGGCGTAAATATCCGTGAGAGCGTATCTTCTTGAAATCCCCCCCCAGTATCCAGCGCTTCCACGAGAACCATTTTCGTCTCCCGCCTTCCGCTTTCCTCGATTACAATATAATCATAGAATATCTTCGTAACAATGGTCAACTCTCCGCCGTTAGGCATTGCCTCCGCCGCATTCTTAATAAGATTCAAAAATACCTGAGTAATCTTATCTTTATCCGCCATAATAGATGGGATGCTTGGGTCATAAGACTGAATGACCTTTATATTAAAATCCGACAATATTTTTTCCTCGAGCAATAAGACATCCTCTAAAATTTTATGAATATTCAGGGGTTTTAGTTCGAGAGGCTTTGGAGCGGAAAGATCAAGCAGATTTTCAACAATGGCATTTACCCTATCCGCTTCTCTTATTATAACATCGAGATATTCGGTATACTTTCCATCCCCTATCTCTTCATTCAAAAGCTGGGCAGCCCCTCTTAAACCACCGAGGGGATTTTTAATCTCATGCGCCATCCCTGCTGCCAGAGTTCCCAGAGACGCAAGCCTGTCCGCCTTTTTAAGACTATCCTCCAATTCCCTTGCCCTTGTCATATCTCTTAATACAAGTATCGCGCCGCCTGTATTTCCATTCTCGTCGGAGAGCGGGGATATTAGCAGGCTGATAGGAAAGGTTTTTCTATCCCACCGTCTGATTATCTGGAAATCGGAGTCAGAATAGGTAACACCGCTGCTCATGGTTTTGGTGGTCAATTCCACCAGACGGGATTCCCCCGAGAACACGGATTCAAGGGATTTGCCAACTGTATGGGAGGATGACATACCGCTCATCTCTTCGATGGCGGGGTTGAAGGTGGTTATAGTGTAATCGCCGGAGACTACGATTATGCCGTCCTGAATGCTGGCAAGGATGTTTTCGTAATAGGTCTTTAAATTTAGCTCATGGCTCATAGTTCATACCCTGAACTCGATTCAGGGTATCAGCTATGAGCTATAAACTAATACGCATACAGCTTTCCGTAAGGTCTTTTGGATGCAGGGATGAGTTTTTTGAATGGTTTTTTCAATACAAATTCCAAATCAAGGTCAAGGTCTTTGCAGTATTCGCCCAATAGTTTATTTAACACTGTATTATCGGCCTCTTTCGTTTCTACAATCTCTATGCCGCTGCCAAGCCGATGTTTGGCAATATCGCCCCTTATGTATATCACGCCCCCGTGCATTCCTGTTGCAAGGTAGCCCCCTGCCGCCCTTTCGGGTGTTTCATCGTTAAGGTTTAAGAGTATCAGGATGCCGCCTGCCATGTATTCGCCGAAAAAATCTCCTGCCCTGCCGCCGGCAACAATTACAGGAATTTTATCCCGATATTCTTTCATGTGTATTCCAACCCTGTATCCGACATCTCCTTTTATAAACAGTTTTCCGCCCCTCATGCCGTAGCCGAGGACATCGCCTGCATGTCCTTTGATAACGATCTTTCCGTCGTTCATGGTATTTGCCACGCCGTCCTGCGAAAAGGAATTGACAATTATAGTCGGTCCGCTCATGAATGCGCCGAGGTCGTTGCCCGGAACGCCGTTTATGATAATCTCTACATCGCCGCTTACTCCATCGCCGATATATCTCTGTCCGTTGACATCGAGAAGCTCTATCCGTTTTTCGCCCTTTGCAACGGCCGCTTTTATCTGCCGATTGAGCGTTCTGTAATGACAACCTTTTGCATTTATTTGCATAGATTATACACCAACAGGGAGAAACTTTTTCTGAACGACTTTTACGGCGGATTATATAACTTTTCCTTTCGCCGCATTTTTCCTTTTATTCCTCTAAAAATTTAAAAAGAGCACGACCCATCATTGATGGGTGCCCCGAAAATAACGGAAGTGAAGAAAAAGTTTCTCCCTGTATTAAACCTCCAATTCTGCAATCACCGGCTCTCCTGCATCCGGTCTATATATCCTGTCGGGATTCGGACATATCTCGGTTATGGCGGATTCCTCGCTTGCCATATAAACCATGTCGTCTTTTTCCCCCATTACGAGAGGCCTCAATTTCACCCTGTCGCTTAAACCCACCAGCCCTTTGCTGTGCGCAAATAGTATGGCAAAGGGGCCGTTCAAGAGTGCGCTGCCGTAAACCGTTCTCAAGGCTGTCATCAGCTTTTTCTCTTCCTCATCCATCCTTTCTATATCTTTCCAGAAAGGTGATGCAAGGGCTGAGCAGGCGAGCTTTAAAGGAAGCTTGTGCCTTCTTATTAAGAGGTCAAGCATGTAAGTAACAACCTCAGTATCGGTAAGGAGCGTGCATTTATAACCGAACATCTCAAGGTATCTTTTATTTATTCCGTAAGACGATATTTCGCCGTTGTGAACGATAGACCAATCCAATAGTGTAAACGGGTGCGCGCCGCCCCACCAGCCCGGTGTGTTAGTAGGAAACCTGTTGTGTGCAGTCCATATATAGCCCTCGTAATTTTCAAGCATAAACAGGTCTGCAATCTCATAAGCAAAACCGACGCCTTTAAATGCGCCCATATTTTTGCCGCTGGAGACTACAAATGCGCCGTGTATCTCGGAGTTTATGTGCATGACTGTTTTTACTATATAGCTGTCCTCCCGCAGTTCCTCTTTTTCATGCGAAAGATGCTCATGGACATCTTCACGCGGCGTCACAAAATATCTGATAAAATGCGGTGGATTGGTTATTTTTTGCACCTTTCTCGTAGGTATAACCTCCTGATGCGCTATATTTACCGTCTCTTTAAGATATTGCTCCGTCGCAGGGATGCAGCTTTTATCGCTATACATTACATGAAGGGCATAGTGATTTTTGTAATCCGGGTATATGCCGTAAGCAGCAAATCCGCCGCCAAGCCCGTTCCCCCTCTCATCCATGCAGCTTATGGAACGGATGATTACATCACCCTTTATCTTCCTGCCCTTCCTGCTGATAATACCAGTCAATCCGCAGGCGGATATGTCTTTTTCGCAATATGGACTTAAAATTCCCGGTTTCATAGTTAATTTCTTTTAATGGCGCAACCCTTTTTTCGAGCGACTTTTACGGTGGATTATATAATTTTGCGGTGAGAGGAAAAGCATTATATCCACCG
>CAYMMR010000085.1:0-9615 GCA_964391545.1 uncultured Nitrospinota bacterium
CTTTCAACTCTTTAAAAAGCAGAAACTCCCCTTTCCATATACATTTTTACCCGCGCAGATTAATTATGCAAAAATTAAATACCCTCTTTTTATAAAGCCGAGATTCGGAAGGGGGAGCATAAATGCCTACATGATAAGGAATGAAAAAGAATTAAGGTTTTTTATAGATTATATAAAAGAACCGGTGATACAGAGATATTTAGAAGGGAAAGAGTATACCATAGATGTCCTTTGCAATATGAAAGGAAAGGTTATATCCGTCGTTCCGAGGGAGAGGATGGTCATCCGTTCCGGCGTCTGCGACAGGGGAAAGACCGTAAAGGATAAGAGGTTGATAGATGCAGGGGTAAGGGCGGCAGAGACGTTGAATATAATCGGACCTGCGAATCTTCAATGCAAGATGAACGGGGATGTAACATTTTTTGAGGTGAACCCGCGTTTTTCCGGCGCCATTCAATTGACCATAGAGTCCGGAGCAGATTTTCCTTCCATGATTGTCGGTATGCTTAACGGCAACCCCCCTGAGCCTTGTATAGGGAAATTTAAGGAAGGGCTGATAATGTCGAGCTACGAGGATAGTATATATTTATGAATGTCTTGTAAAAACCGTTTTCTTCACTTCCGTTATTTTTTCTTTTGTCTTATTTTTTAATAATTACACTATGGTTCAAAAGGAAAAATAAAAAGGCGTTCAGGAAAAAGTTTTTACATCGCTGTTAAGTTATGCTCAGAGAGATAAAGATTGGCGATAAGATAATAGGTGATGGGCATCGGGTATGTATTGTTGCCGAGATTGGGGTCAATCATAATGGCGACCCTGCAATTGCCGAAAGATTAATAAGGGCTGCTGCGAGCGCCGGTGCAGATGCCGTGAAATTTCAAACCTTTAAGGCAGAGGGGCTGGTTGCAAAAGATACATCGAAAGACAGATACATGAAGGCGGAAACAGGCTCTGGTGAAACGATGTATGAGATGTTTAAGAAACTGGAACTGCCGAAAGAATCATATCCCGCATTAAAGAGCATGGCAGAGTCAATGGGCTTGATATTTTTTTCGAGTCCCTTTGATGAGGAGGCAGCAGATTTTCTTTTTGACATCGGCGTGGCGGTATTTAAAATTGCCTCCGCAGAGATAACGAATCTCCCAATGATAAAATATATCGGGCAAAAAGGTTTGCCTGTCATTCTGTCTACCGGGATGTCTACCTTAGATGAGGTAAAAACGGCAGTAAAAACCCTGTTGAATGCGGGCTGTAAAGAAATAATATTGCTGCATGCCACTATTTCTCATCCTGCTCAAAAAAATGACCTTAATTTAAGGGCTATTGGCACTCTGAAGGCTGAATTCGATTGTCCCGTGGGTTATTCCGACCATACCGATGATGCGCTTGTGCCGTGTCTTGCAGTTGCATCGGGCGCTATTTTAATAGAGAAACATTTTACTCTTGACAGGGCAATGTCCGGACCCGATCACTGCCATTCTATGAATCCGAAAGAGATGGAGGAGATGGTCAAGGCTATAAGAGATACTGAAATAATGCTGGGGACTTCGTATAAGAGTTTTGTTAAGGCAGAGGAGGAGGTTAGGGTATTGGCACGCAGGAGTGTGGTTGCCAGGGGAGATATATCGAAGGGAACGAGAATAGAGCCTTCGATGATAACGACAAAAAGACCGGGGACAGGCATTCAGCCTGCCGATATTGATGCGGTCTCGGGGAGGCTGGCGCTGGTTGATATTGCCGGCGATGAAGTGATTAGGTGGGATATGCTTGCCCCTGATAAAATCATTCAGGGGCTTGGGTAATGTTTTTTAATAGAAATTCCGATATGTATATCGAGGGGTCGAGGGGTCAAGGGGTCAAGGGGGCAAGTGAAAAACCCTCGAACCCTCGAACCCTCGAATCCTCGAACTCTAAATTAATTATTATTACCGACGGCGGTCATAAGACGGGCATGGGGCATATTATGAGGTGCCTGTCTCTCGCAAAGGTTCTTATCGGACAGGGTGTAGAGACGGTATTTTACAGCAATGGGGAGATTGCAAGGCAGAAGATTAAGTCGGAGCGATTTAAGATAATAGACGATATTGACGAAAAAACTCCGGATGTTTTGTTTATAGACCTTCCCCCGCATCTTAGCCGCTCCTCTTATATTGATAGGGCAAGGGAAAGGGGAATAATCAGCATTGCCTTCGATGATATGCTGATAAACGGGGAAAAGGCGGATGTGATTATTAACCCATCGATTATTAAGGGTCAGGGGTCAAGGGTCAGGGGTCAAGATAAAAATATACTTGCCCCTTGCCCCTTGCCCCTTGCCCCTTTTGTTCACAGTGGTGCGGAGTATGCAGTTATTAACGATAGTTTCGTTAATATAAAACAGAGGACAAAGGAGATAAGAAAAAAAGGCAGAAATGTATTGATAACTATGGGCGGGAGCGACCCGTCCATGCAGACCGAAAGGATACTGGAGTCTCTACTTAATCTTAACCTTAACCTCGAGGTAGTAATAGGAATGGCGTATAAAAAAGTGTCGAGGGTCAAGCCTGCCCCTGCAAGCAGTAAGCAGGGGAGTCAAGGGTCAAGGGTTGTAATTCATAATAATGTAAAAAATATGGCGGAATTAATGATTAAAGCCGATATGGCGTTTGTTGCAGGAGGCATCACGCTTTATGAGGCGGCATTTGTCGGGCTTCCTGTGATTGTGATTGCGCAGGATAAATATCAGGCATTAACGGCAGGAGAGTTTCATAAAAAAGGATTTGGAGTCTATCTCGGCATGTTCAATGAGGTTTCGGGAGATTTACTTAAAAACGAGTGTATTGGACTGCTCGATGACTATAACAGGTGTAAGAAAATGAGCGGTATAGGAAAAAGACTCGTAGACGGCAAAGGGGTTTTCAGGGTTGCAGAGATAATAAAAGATAGGGTTCAAGGATTCAAGGGTTTGAGGGTTCGAGTAAAAAATTAAATTACTCGAATCCTTGACCCCTCGACCCCTTGAACCCTTTTTACTTTATGAAAAAAAATGTAAAATACAAGGTTGGAATTATTGGCTGCGGGAGGATTGCCGCTATCTTAGAAGACGACCCTCTGAGGGCTAAGCCCTGCACCCATGCAGGCGCATTTACTCTTCATCCTAATACTGCGATATTTGCGGGCTGCGATATTGATAAGGAGAGGCTGGGCATCTTTGGCAAGAGATGGGGTGTAAAAAGGCTTTATGAAGATTACCATGAAATGCTTAAGAAAGAGAGGCTCGATATTGTAAGCATTGCAGCGTGGACGGAGCATCACAGGGATATGGCAATAGCAGCGGCGGAGTCTGGTGTCCGCGGCATATATTGCGAAAAACCTATTGCAGTTAATCTCGAGCAGGCAAGAGAAATGGTGGCTGCCTGCAAGAAAAACAGGGTAAGGCTGGTAATAGGGCACGAGAGAAGATGGGACCCTTATTATAGAAAGGCAAAGGAATTAATAAATAAAGGCGTCATAGGAGACATCAGGACGATTGTAGGCAATGCCCTCTCGGATTCTCCGCCGGATTTGCCGGTTGATAAATACGGCGGCGGTCCGATGTTTCACGACGGCACACATCTTACGGATTTGCTTCGTTTTTTTGCGGGCGATGCAGAATGGGTTTCGGGATATGACGAGAGGACTAAAGACGGTTATATAGAAAAGACAGCCCTCGGTCTTATACATTTTAAGAACGGGGCGCATGCCATTGTAGAGGGCGGAGGGGTAAGAAAATATTTCAATTTTGAGCTCGATATTCAGGGATCCGAGGGGAGAATACTCATAGGAAATGGCATCAAGGAGCTTTATGTTACAAAGCCAAGCCGCAGGTTTTCGGGATTTAAAGAATTGGAAAGGGTCGAGTTTCCGGACCCCGGTGAGGAGATAAATCCATTTCTCGGCGCTGTCGAGGATTTGATCGTCTCCATGAATAATGGGCATGAGAGTGTTTCCAGCGGAGAGGACGGCAAGGCAGCCCTCGAAATCATCATGGCGATATATAAATCCGCAAGGCAGGGCGGAGAAAGAATATTCCTGCCCCTAAATTGAGCTTATAGCTTTTAGCTATAAGCTATTAGCTATAAGCATGAATATTGTTGCAATAATTCAAGCACGGATGGGTTCGGAGAGGCTGCCCGGAAAGATGATGAAGAAAATATCTGGCAAGCCGCTGCTTGAACATATTATAAATCGGGTTGCAGCCTCAAAAAAAATCCGCAATATTATAGTTGCTACCTCAGATAAAATAGAAGACCGCCCCATTATTAATCTCTCCAAAAGGCTGTCTTTTCCGTATTTTGCAGGTTCCGAGCTCGATGTCTTGAGCAGGTTTATAGGCGCCGGCAGGGCTGTATCCGCTGATATTGTCATTAGGATATGCGGCGATAATCCGCTGCTCGATATTGAATATCTGGACGAAATGATAGATAGTCATATATTTAAAGGCGCGGAATATACATACAATTACTCTCACATTCCAATAGGGACTGCAGCAGAGGTTATAAATTTTAGTGTACTAAAGAGTCTCGACACTATTGCTAAAGACCGGCGATACAGAGAGCATGTAACGACTTATGTATTGGATCATCCGGATGACTTCAAAGTTAATCGCACGGAAGCCCCTTTCTATTTAAAGGATAAATCCTTCAGGCTTACAGTGGATACTGCCGAAGATTTAAAACTCATAAGGAGGATTTACAGAGAATTTTATCCTGATGGAAAAGTCATTAAAACCTCTCATGCCATAGCCTTTCTCGAAAACAATCCTTTCTTTTCGAATATCAACATTCACATCCCGCAAAAAGACTGGCGGTTGAAATAATCCTCAAGTTTCTCTCCAAATTTCCGATAAAAGAATTGAGTATCCTGTCAAGAGATTAATTTTAATAGAAAAGGAGGTGATTAAATAAGTATGGAGTTTAGAGTATTGAATTGAGAGGAAAAAATGATTTCCCTCAAAACTCGTTACTCATTACTCCAAACTTCAACAGGTGGAATGTAGGGCTTGACCACTCAAAATATAATAGCCTGATATATTAACTAATAACTTATAACAAATGACTGGTAACAGTTAAAAATTATAAGTTAAAAGTTATAAGTTATAAGTTAAAAGTTATTAGTTAGATTAGGGGCAGGGATGCCCCAAAAAAGTTAAGAGTTATGAGTTAAGAGTTAAGAGTTAAAACAATAACTCAAAACTCGTTACTCATTACTCTAAACTATTCATGGAGGATATATGCCATTACGAATTTACAGTAACCTGTATTCTTTGAACGCCCAGAGAAACCTGGGAGGCAACAATGCAAACTTGGGAGTATCTCTCGAAAGATTGTCTTCGGGCTTGAGGGTAAACAGGGGCGCTGACGATGCAGCAGGCCTCGCAATATCCGAGAAGTTAAGGTCGGATATAAGGGCAATAGGCCAGGCAGTAAGAAACTCGAACGACGGTATCAGCATCATAAATACCGCAGAAGGCGCATTGAGCCAGCAGGCTGCCATGTTGACTCGTATGAGAGAGCTGGCTGCACAGGCTGCTACAGGCAGCGTCGGCTCGACAGAAAGACAAACGATTCAGAGAGAGTTTGGAGCGCTCAGGGACGAAATAGACAGAATCTCGGCAGTTACAGAGTTTAACGGGCAGAAGCTGGTTGACGGAAGTTTAGGATCGAGTGTTGCTTCGGCAAGTCAGGTCGTTATCCAGATAGGTTTTAAGGCAACAGCGGATGACAGAATCAATCTCAATACTCAGGTGGACATGACTGCTATGACTTCTACAGGTCTTGCAATACAGAATCTTTCCGTTACAGCAGCGGCTGAGGCATTGACCGCATTATCTTCTATCAACAGCGCTATTTCAAAGGTAACGGACGCCCGCGGCAGGCTCGGCGCAGTTCAGAACAGGTTTGCTTATACGATAGCCAATCTGCAGGTAAGCTCCGAAAACCTGCAGGCAGCAGAATCGCAGATAAGAGAATCCGATTATGCAGCGGAAATTTCTACATTTACCAGAAACCAGATATTGGTGCAGGCATCTACTGCAATTCTTGCTCAGGCAAACCTTGTGCCTCAGACAGTGTTGCAGCTCTTAGGATAAACAGACACAAGGTAAAGAGGTAAAAAGATGAAAAGGTAAAGAGATGAAAACCTCTTAACCCCTTAACCTCTTAGCCTCTTAACCTATTTGGTTGGACGGGGGTGATTGTTATGTCAATAAGCAGAGTATCGGAAAAGGTATCGCAACCTCTTGTCAGTTCCTTTGAGCCGCCTAACGAGCGTGATATTAAGGCACAGGGCGGCATTCTAACCCTTCAACAAACTCAGGGTAAGGATGCCAAACCTGCTGAATCTGCAAACAGGGCAAGTGTAAAGCCCGAGGATGTCCAGGGAGAGATTGAAAAGCTGAACAGGATGGTCAAGATTTATAATAACAAAATAAACTTTGACATAGACAGCAAGACAAACCAGGTAGTTGTAAAGATTGTTAACGGCGAGACGGATAAGGTAATCCGTCAGATTCCGCCGGAAGAGATAGTAAATCTATCCCAGCGCATGGACGAGCTCAGAGGCATGATATTCGATGATGGAGGGTAGGAGAGAATGAAGAGTGAAGAATGAAGAGTGAAGAATAAAAAGCTGATAATTCTTCACTCTTTCACTTCACTCTTAACTCTTAATTCTTCACTTTTAACTCTTTTCAAATTCCCCTCAAGTAATTTTTCATATATTCCGATAAGATAAACAAATGAGGTTATATGGAGGTTACTTATGGCGCTCTCTGTAGACGGACTTGCATCGGGGCTCAATACTACAAATATCATATCAAAGTTAATCGAGCTTGAAAAAAAGCCAGTAAAGCTGCTTGAGGATAAAAAGACTACATTAAACAACCAGTTTTCTTCATGGCAGGAATTTAATAAAAGACTGTCTGCTCTGGAAACTGCAGTAAATACCATAAATAAGAGCAGCGAGTTTATCGGCGTTGCCTCCTCATTTGCAAATAATAATTCCCTCTCGACCCAGACGGTATTGACCGCCTCTGCATCGAGCACCGCCGCGCCGGGAACATATACAATGAAGATAAATTCTATTGCAAAGGCAGAAAAAGAGGTATCGCAGGGGTTTTCTTCCACATCAGCGACATTGGGAAGCGGCGCCGGGACTTTAACCATAACTGCCGGCTCGAAAACCACATCTATCACGGTAAATTCTACGAATAATACGCTCGAAGGCTTAAAAACCGCTATTAATAATGCAAACGCAGGGGTTACAGCCTCGATAATAAACGATGGAAGCTCTTACAGGCTTTCTATTACAGGGACGGATACCGGATCGGATAATAAAATAACCATACAAGATAATATTTTCAGAAGCGGATTGGGGGCAAATATAGCCCTTTTTAGCTGGACAGAGTCTCAATCTGCATCCGATGCCGACATCGAGCTCGATGGCATAAGCATAAGCAAAAGCTCGAATGTGGTAACGGATGTGATAGACGGCGTTACTCTGAATCTTCAGGCTGCCGGTTCCGGCACAATAACCCTTACCTCCGATACAAGCAAAGTTAAACAGAATATCTCTAATTTTGCCAATGCCTATAATGATGTTATGACCTTCATCAAGGAGCAGTTTGCTTATGACACAAACAAAAAAACAACAGGCGGTTACCTTTTTGGCAATAATACCCTTATGTCAATTCAGCAGAAGTTAAGGGGGATTGTATCCGCCGCTGTGCCGGGACTGTCGGCTGATAATACCTATCTTTCGCAGATAGGCATAAGGACGGGCAAGGATGGTAAATTAACGATAAATGACGATGAGCTTTCCGATGCATTAAGAGACGATTATGCAGGCGTCAGCAAGCTCTTTATTGAAGCCGGAAGCTCTACGCATGCAAATATCACCTATGTTACAAATTCCGAGGATACCAAAGGCGGGACTTATGAGGTAAGGGTATCCGGAGGGGTTGTTCAGTTTAGAGAAAGCGGAACTTCCGGCTGGCATGATGCTTCCGGCTCCGGCAATTACTGGACAGGCGGAAGCGGCTATAATGAAGAGGGGCTGAAAATCAGAGTAAATAGTTTAACCGACGGGACTTACGGAAGCGTTACCGTTTCCCTCGGCATAGCGGAACAATTGACTACAGAAATTAAATTTCTTACCGATAAGTCATATACAGGGATGATATTTTCCGAAGAAGAGGATATACAGAAAAGGACAGAAGATATTAATGACCAGATAGACGACCTTAATTTGCGCATCGCAAAAAAAGAGGATGACCTTAAAAGGAGGTTTACTGCGCTCGAAGTAACTTTGAGCAGGCTTCAGGGGCAGAGCAGTTATTTAAGCCAGCAGTTGGCAAATATTAACAATGTTGCGCCAGGCAGGAAGTAGTGATAATGATTAAGTGATAAGGATTAAAAATTAAAATTACCCATTAGCTCTTAATCCTTAATCCTAATTTATGGAGGAATATTATGTATAACAACGGGCAGGCGAAATATTATCGGGATATGCAGGTTTTGACGGCAAAGAGGGCGAAGCTGGTCTTAATGATGTATGAGGGAGCCATAAGATTTGCAAGAGAGGCGATTAAAAGGATTCAATCGAATGACATTGCCGGGAGGGGTGTTTATATAAGGAAGACGCAGGATATTATATTGGAGCTGATGAATTCGCTGGACAAGGAGAATGGAGGGGAAATTGCCGCCAATTTATCGAAACTTTATCTGTTTATAAACCGAAATCTTATAATGGCTAATATACAGGGAGAAAATAAATTTATAGAAGACTGCATAAAAATTCTTACAGAATTGAGAGAGGCATGGGATGGCGTAATAAATAACGGTCATAAAAACGATGAGGTAATAGAGGATAACAGAAAATTTCATAGCGAAAGAAAACTGGCTGTCAGGTGTTGAAAAGATTGAACGGTGTAAGTGTAAGTGAAAGTGAAAAACTTAACACTTACACTTGCCGGAGAGGAAAATTTTTCCTGCTTTTTGCCCCGCCCTATTTTGATTCGCTCCTATCTCTTTGAAATGATTGAAATTTGACTGCTTAGATATTGGCACATTGTTTGCAACTATTGTGTTTTATCTTTAGTCGCATCAATAAATTTCCGATATTAAGATATGAAAATCTTAACATTTAATTGGCATGAGGCATATATCTGTTCCCTTGCAAAAACCGGCCATGATTTTGAGATAGTCGAGAGGTTTAAAGGAGGGAGCAAGATATGGTTTTATAATACGAGGCCTGTCCCTGAAAATGCCGGAATAATAGAGGAAAAGGATGCTTTTAATAGGCTGTCTTCGGGATATTATGATGCTGTGGTATGCCACAATTTAAAAGATTTAACCGAAGTTAAAGATTATTCTGTCCCCAAGATTCTAATATTTCATAACAAGCTCACCACGGAATTAGCCCTCGCTGGAAATAAATACGGCAAAGATGAGTATCTTAAATCGGTTAGAGGGCTTATAAGCGGTATCGATAACCTTCATCTTGTATTTATTTCCAGGACAAAGATGGATGACTGGGGGTTAGATGGAGATATTATTACGCCAGGCATTGACCTGTCCGATTACGGCGGTTATCAC
>CAYMMR010000086.1:0-7555 GCA_964391545.1 uncultured Nitrospinota bacterium
GCTACAGGGACATAAGGTCTTATATAAATCGTTCGTGCATAATCTGGGATAAAGTATAAAGTAAAAACTTTATGGAAAAAACAAAAGAAATGCTTACGGGCAATGCTGCGGCTGCGTGGGGTGTCAGGCTGTCGGAGGTTGATTATATCCCTGCCTACCCGGTAACGCCCCAGACAGAGATTATTGAAGCGCTTGCAAAGTGGATAAGCGACGGCGTCATCGATGCAAGATTCGTTACTATGGATTCCGAACATTCCATGATTACAGCGGGAGGCGCTGCATCCGCGACAGGGGTAAGGACATTTACGGCAACATCGAGTCAGGGGCTTTTATATGGCTTTGAGATGCTATATACAGTTGCAGGATGGCGTGTCCCACTCGTAATGGTAAATGTAGCAAGAGGGTTGTCTGCGCCGATAACCCTCGAGCCAGACCATAATGATATTCTGTCTGCGAGGGATTCGGGATTTTTGCAGATTCACTGCGAGACCTGCCAGGAGGTTCTCGATTCTATCCTTATAGCATATCGCATGGCAGAGGATGAAAGGGTTCTTTTGCCTGTCCTCGTGAATATGGACGGCTTTCATCTCTCATTCACAAGGGAGCCTGTAGAAATTCCGTATATAGAGGATGTCAGAAAGTTCCTGCCGCAATATAATCCAAAGCATGCCTTTTTCAAGGCAAGTCAGCCGATGGCGCAGGGTGTGGCTGTCCTCGGCGGGCCTATATACTCTTATTTCAAATACCAGATGCACCTTGCCTGTATGAAGGGGCTCGAGGTTTATAAAGAGGTCTCGGAAGAATTTGAAAAGGTCTTTGGTCGAAGGCATGATACTGTAGAAAGATATGTGACCGATAATGCCGAATATATACTGATTATGAGCAACTCCTTTTCAACGCTCGGAAAGGCAGCGGTTAGAAAGGCAAGGGATAAAGGAATTAAGGCAGGGCTTTTAAAGTTAAAACTTTTGAGGCCGTTTCCAGAGGAAGATATAAAGGTGGCGCTCAAAGGAAGGAAGGCTGTTGCCGTATTAGACCAGAACATCAGTGTCGGCAAAGGAGGCATACTGTATTCGGAGATTGCCGGTATTTTATACAATGAAAAAGAGAAGCCTCCATTGCTCTCTTTTATCGGAGGTCTCGGCGGAAAAAAAATAAGCCCGCAGGAGTTTGAATTTATTTTTGACGGCATGATTAAAGCTGCCGATACCGGAAAGATTCCGGCCCCCCATCTCCTTTATACAGAGGCAGAGTGGAAAGAGATGGATAGGGTAAAGAAGATAGCAGGAAAATAAGTGCCATGCAGCTACATCAAAAATTTATAGCGATAGCAAAAAAATATCCCGGCAGGCTCGCATTCATAGACAGGACTTCCGATAGGCGGATAACATACTCAAAGGCGCTCATTGCATCTCTAATCCTTTCCGAAAAATTCAAGAGGTATGAGAAAGGGTTTATCGGCATTATGATACCGACCTCTGCAGGATGCGGGCTCTCGATACTCGGGGCGTTGATGAGCGGAAGAACGCCTGTTATGCTCAACTATTCCACAGGTGCAGCCGTAAATACGGAGCATGCCAGGAACAAGTGCGGTTTTAAAACTATTATTACATCGCGGGCGCTCCTCGAAAAAATCAACTGCCCTGTCCTCGACGGCATGGTTTTCATAGAGGATATTATGAAGACGGTAACAGCCGTCAACAAACTCAGGGCTGTCTTGACGGCAAAAATGCCCCTCCCCCCGATACTTAAAGCAGTTCACTCCGGTAATGAAAATGAAACCGCGGCTATTTTGTTTACAAGCGGGAGTGAGAAAGACCCAAAAGCGGTTGAGCTTACCCATAAAAACATAGGCTCCAATGTCGAGGCGTCAAAACAGGCATACAGACTTTCGCATGAAGATATATTTTTGGCAAGCCTCCCGTTTTTTCATGTCTTCGGGCTTACAGTTGACTTCTGGCTGCCTCTCGTTACAGGGATGACGATTGTTACCTTCGCGAACCCTCTCGATTATAAGGCGATCTGCACGGTTATCAGGGAGGAGAAGCCGACTATTATGACCTCAACTCCGAGCTTCTATTGGGGGTATCTGAGGAAATCCGAAGACGGTGATTTTAAGAGCATTAAATACGCGATAGTCGGGGCGGATAAATGCCCCGAATCCCTGCGTGATGAATTTTGGAAGAAACACAACCTGATACTCTACGAAGGATATGGCGCTACGGAAACCTCGCCCTCCATATCCGCAAACACACCGGAATTCAATATGCCCGGCAGTATCGGCAAGCCCTTGCCCGGTGTGGAGGTCAGGATTGAAAACTATGATACAGGAGAACCGTGCGCACCCGGAGAGGTCGGTAGAATTATGGTAAAGGGAGACCTCGTAATGAAAGGATACTTCGACGACCTCGAAGAAACTTCCATGAGGATACGGCAGGGGTGGTATGATACCGGCGATATGGGATATATTGACCATGACGGCTATCTCTGGCATTCGGGCAGGTTGAAGAGATTCGTTAAAATCGGCGGAGAGATGGTCTCTCTCGTCAAGGTCGAGGATGCAGTCGAAAAACTTCTCCCGCGGAATATATCCTGCTGTGTCGTTGAAATTCCAGACCAGATAAAGGGCGCCAGGATAATAGTTGCAGTTACCGCTGCTGTTGATGAGAGAAAAATCTTAAAGCAGCTCGGCGAAATTCTTCCTGCAATTGAGATTCCGAAACAGTTTATGGTCATTAAAGAGCTTCCCAGAATGGGGAGCGGCAAGATAGACTTCCGCGCTGCAACGGAGATGGTGCGCAGTATGATGAACAAAACATGATTGGCCACAGATTACACAGATTGGCACAGATTTTAACCCCCCTTTCATCCCCCCTTTATTAAAGGGGGGAAAGAGGGGGGTATCTGCGGTAATCTGCGAAATCTGCGGATTAAATTGTTTTTTTATGGAAATACAGGCTATCAAATCAATTAAAAATATTCCTCTCGAGGAGAATCTCCTCCCCGGAACTCCTGCATGTGCAGGGTGCGGGGGGCTGCTGACTTTAAGGCACTGCTTAAAGGCGCTTGGGGATAAGACCGTTATTGTTAATGCTGCGGGTTGTTTTACCCTCCTTTCAGTTTACCCTTTTACGCCTTTTAAGAATTCATGGCTCTATACAGCAATGGCATCTGCTCCTGCCGGCGCACAGGGTGTAAGGGACGCCCTCGATATACTGATAAAAAAGGGGAGGCTTACCCCCGAAGAAGATTTGAAGGTGGTTGTTCTGACAGGAGACGGGGCTGCTTATGATATAGGGCTTGCCTCTACTTCCGGCGCGCTATACCGCAATCTCGACTTCTACTATATATGTTATGACAACGAGGCTTATGGAAATACAGGTTTTCAGTGGTCAGGGGCGACTCCATTTGCTTCAAAAACAGGGACAACTCCGCCGGGTAAAATGAGTCCGGCAGGGACTTTAACCTTCAAGAAAAACCTCTTTGAGATATGGAGAAGCCATAAACCTCCTTACCTTGCCACAATTTCACCTTCACACCCTGTTGACATAATTAATAAGTTTAAAAGGGCTGAGCAGTATAAGGGACCTAAATTATTCATGTCCATTTCTCCCTGTCCCCCAGGCTGGGCAACGGAGCCGTCCCACTCCGTTGATTTCGCAAAACTGGCGCTTGATACGGGTGTATGGGCATTAAAAGAGGCTGTTTACGGAGAGGTAAAACATACATTAATACCAAAGAAATTTAAGCCTGTAGAAAATTACTTAAAGGAGCAGGGCAGATTCGCACATCTCTTTAAGCCCGTAAGGCAGGAAGAAATTATAAAAAAGATTCAAGAGATGGTGGATGAATATTGGATGGAAGTCGAGAGTCGAGAGTCGGGAGTCGGAAGCCATGAGCCAGAAGCTAATGGTTAAGAAAAAAACTACAAAGGATATAAGTTTCTTCTTTAATCCAAAGGCGATTGCTATTATCGGAGCGTCGCCAACGCCGGGAAAACTATCTTCTGTAATACTGGAAAGCCTCAAGAGAATAGGTTTCCCCGGAGATATATATCCGGTAAATCCGAAATATGCCTCTATCAACGGGCTGAAATGTTATAGGGCAATACATGAAATTAAAAATGATATTGACATTGCTATTATTGCCCTTCCTGCACTCCCTGCATTAGAGACGATAAAAGAGATTGCCCACAAGGTAAAGGGCGCAATTATCGTCAGCGCAGGCTTTAAAGAGACAGGAGAGAACGGTAAGAAACTTGAATGGGAGATAAGAGAGATTGTAAAAAAATCAGGGATAAGGATTATGGGACCGAATTGTATGGGTATATATGATACTGTTTCTAAAGTGGATACATTCTTTGTCCCTAAAGAGAGGGTAGGAAGACCCATGAGGGGCGGTATTTCCATTATTTCGCAGAGCGGCTCATTTGCGGCGACAATAATGGATGAGCTGGCATCGGAGGGCATCGGCGTTTCGAGGGTTATAAGTTATGGAAACGGAGCAGATGTTGACGAATCGGACTGTCTCGAATTTTTAAAGGATGACGAGGCAACCAATGCCGTTGCTCTATACATAGAATCCGTAAATGACGGGAGAAAATTCGTAGAGGCTGCATCCCGCTGCACAAGAAAAAAACCTGTCGTTGCAGTAAAGGTCGGGAGGAGAGATGCCGGCGTCAGCGCTGCAAAATCGCATACAGGGGCAATGACCGGAAGGTATGAGATATACAGGGCAGCGTTTAAGAAAGCCGGTGTTACTGAGATTGATGGGTATGAAGGCTTAAAGGATGCGTGCAGGATTTTTAATATTTATAGCTCGGCAAAAGGTAAAAAGGTTTTGATTATAACGGACGGCGGAGGAATCGGCGTCCGGATAGCAGATGCCTGCGAAAGCTCCGGGCTCGATGTTGTGGGGATTTCAAAATCCGCAAGAAACCGTCTATCCTCAAAACTCCCTTCTTTTTGTGCTGTAGGTAATCCCATAGACCTGACAGGAAGTGTTACGGACGAAGATTATATTACTGCACTCGAAGAGGGCTTAAAAGACGGATTTGATATTGCCATTATGGCTATATTATGGGGTCCCCCTCATATTACGGAAGGGCTTGTGGACAAATTAAAAGAAGCTGCGCAGAGACATAATACCCCGATAATTGTATGCAGTCCCGGCGGGGAGTTCACAAAAAGGATGAGCAGGATTTTTGCCGGGAAAGGCATCCCTGTCTTTTCTTCGCCGGAGAGCGCTGTAAGGGCTGCTGTAATATTGACCTGTATAAAGACAGTTTAATACAGCACTTCTATAAATGCCTTATCCTTTAATTTCTTGAGCCATGCGGTTTTTATGGATTTCATCTTCTCTGCATAAATCCTGTTTTCTATCTCCTTTGATACTTCTTGCAGGGATTTGAAGCCCGATTCCTTTCTGTCCTCGCATTTTATGATGTGGAATCCGAATTGCGTCTTTATTACATCGCTTACCTCTCCCTTTTTAAGCATAAAGGCAGTGTCCTCAAAAACTTTTATCATCTTACCTCTCTGAAAATATCCGAGGTCTCCTCCGTTTTTAGCGGACGATTGGTCCTCCGAATAGATAGAGGCAAGCTGTGCAAAATCATCTCCCTCCCTGATTTTATTTAATATATCGGCAGCCCTCTTTTTAGCGGCATCCTCTTTGCTGCTATCCATATCTTCGTTATAAATAAACATTATATGCCTTACCCTCGCTTCCTCTGGAATTGCAAACTCATTGCGATGCCCTTCGTAATATTTTTGTATCTCCTTCTCTTCTACATGAATCTTAGACCTGACCTCCTTACTAATAATTCTGGAGATGGCAATCTGCTCTTTCAATATTTCTTTGTAATCGCCGATGCTTATGTTATCTCTTTTAAGCGCCTCATCCAGCATTTCATCGGTAAAATTGTTCTGTTTTTTAATATCTTCGATAGCCGCCGTTATATCTTCCTCGGAAGCTTTGATATTATTGTCGCCGGCAGAATGCAGCATGAGTTTTTCTTCTATCATATCGTTTAAGACATCCTTTTCTATTTTGGAAATATCGCCGGCTTCGATGTTCTTGCCGGATTTTTGAAGGCTCGATAGTATCTGAAAGCTCCTCGCCTTTACCTCGCTCATAAGTATAATATCTCCGTTTACCCGCGCCGCAATCCTGTCAACGACCTGTGCATAAGAAGCAGCGAACAGCGAACAGTGAACGGTGAACAGTAAAAAGAATAAAAATACCTTGCCCCTTGCCCCTTGCCCCTTGCCCCTCGTTTTCACATCGTCTCCTTTATCTCTATCTTTGCATTCTCTTTGAGAGAGGTTATCATGTTTTTTAAAACCTCATGCCGTTTTTCTTTTGTCAATATCCTTCCAATCTTTTCTTTTATTTCAAGAGGCTCCATCTTTCCTGCTTCCCGTTTCTCTATCAGCTTGAATATATGGTAGCCATAAGGCGTTCTTATCGGGTAGCTAATCTCCCCGGCTTTCATCTTAAATATTACATCGAATTCCTGCGGCATCTGCCCCTCGCCGAAGAAGCCGAGGTCGCCGCCTTTTCCGAACTCTGGACCTATCGATTTTTCTCCGGCAATCTTTCTAAAATCTCCTCCTTTGAGTAATTCCGAACGGATGCCGAGCGCCTCTTCTTCGCTTTTAACGACTATCTGAAAGGCATGAACCTGGAGGGGTTTTATAAAATCCTTCGAATGCAGCTTAAAATAGGAATCGATGTCTCTATCGCTGACATTGCTGTTTCCTTTTAGCTTGAAAGCTATCAGCTTCTCTATAAGCATATTCTCCCTTAATTTATTTTTCCATTCTTCCATGCTTATCCCTTCGTTTTTCAGCATATCCTGCATTGCTCCAGGCGGATAACCGGCTATAACCCTTTTTAGCGCCTCTTCCGTCTCTGTATCTGTAACCGATAGTTTTAATCCTCCCGCCTCCTGCAGCAGTAATCTCTTTTCGATAAGCTGGTCCAACAGCCCTTTTTTAAGCATACGAATCTGCCCGCTGTCGGCGGATTCGTCAATCCGGTGTCTTTTTCTTAAAATATAAAACTCCTTTTGAAAATCATCGGCAGGTATCTTTTCTCCATTTACGATGGCAATAATCTTTGCCTCTTTCTTTACCGGAGGGGGCTCCGGCGGCTTCTGGCAGCCAAACAAAGACAGTAAGAAGTAAGAAGTAAGAACTAAGAAGTAAATATTTTTTCCCTTTCTACTTCCTACTTCATACTTCATACTTTTTTCTGACCTCTGTCTTCCGGCTCTTATCTCATAACTCATACCTTAATTTTTAACATGCCGATGCAAGAATCTGCAAGATAAATGCGACTATAAAAATCATTTTCTTATGGTTGCATTTACCCTGAGCAAAGCGAAGGGTCTTTAAAGATTCTTCACTCCGTTCAGAATAAATTAACCCAAATAATTACATATTTGGGTTAATTTATTTTTCAACCCCGAGTATCTCCTTCTCCAATCACCGCCGCCGATAGAAAGCTGAATCGTATCCTCCGAGAGGAATTTTATTGCTTTTGAATCTTT
>CAYMMR010000086.1:7655-9606 GCA_964391545.1 uncultured Nitrospinota bacterium
TTTTCATAATGCCCATAATATTATCGGCAGAAACGGATGTAGCCCTGTTAAATGTAAGGGTCATCCAGTTCCCTGTCATATCCACCTTCTCTATCTTCAGAATCTTCGAGAGTATCTTCAATTCCGTTGTTGAAAGAAGCATCTCTACGGGCTCGGGCATATCCCCGTATCTATCCTTTAATTCGTCCCTAAACCTGCCTGCATCCTCTAATGTATCCAGCATATCGAGTCTCCTGTATATATCGAGCCTCTGGTTGAGGTCATGAACATATTCCTTTGGGATATACCCCTTTATGCCGAGCTTCATGGAAGGCTCTATTGACTCCTCTACGGGCTCTCCTTTAAGCTCTTTTATTGTCTCTTCCATCAGCTTGCAGTAGAGGTCAAACCCCACGGATGCTATATGTCCCGACTGCTCTGCGCCGAGTATATTTCCCGCTCCCCTTATCTCCATATCCCTCGCAGCGAGCTTGAATCCGCTTCCAAGCTCGCTCAAATCCTCTATAGCAGCGAGCCTCTTTCTTGCAGTCTCCGACAGGACATCCTCGCCCGGGATAAGGAGATAGGCATAAGCCTGGTGCCTCTCCCTGCCAACCCTGCCTCTAAGCTGGTAGAGCTGCGCCAAGCCCAATTTATCAGCCCGGTTTATTATAATAGTATTTGCAGAAGGTATATCAAGACCGGATTCTATTATGGTGGTGCATACAAGGACATTATGTTCCTTGCTTATAAATTTGAGCATTATATTTTCCATCTCCTTCTCGTCCATCTGACCGTGTATGACCGCTATCTTTGCCTCAGGGACAAGCCGCTTAATATATTCTGCCATAGAATAGATGCTCTCCACCCTGTTATGGACAAAGAATATCTGCCCATCCCTGTCCATCTCCCTCGATATTGCCTGTTTTATAATCTCATCGTCGAATCTCCGGACAAAAGTCTTTATGGCGAGCCTGTTCTGCGGCGGCGTATCTATAATGCTCAAATCCCTGACGCCGGATAGGGACAGATGCAGCGTCCTTGGAATGGGCGTAGCCGTAAGAGTGAGGACATCCACCGTTTCCCTCATCCTCTTCAGCTTCTCCTTATGTGCGACGCCGAATCTCTGCTCTTCGTCTATGACGAGGAGTCCAAGGTTTTTAAACTCCATATCTTTCTGAAGAAGGCGGTGCGTTCCTATTACAATATCCACGCTTCCGTCTGCAAGTCCTTTGATAACCTTCTCCTGCTCCATCTTGCTCCTGAACCGGCTTAAAACCTCTATCTTTACAGGAAAGGAATGAAACCTGCCGTTAAAGGTCTGGAAATGCTGCTGGGCGAGTATTGTGGTAGGGACGAGGATTGCCGCCTGTCTGCCGTCGAATCCCGCCTTGAATGCCGCTCTCATGGCAACCTCGGTTTTGCCGTAGCCGACATCGCCGCATACGAGCCTGTCCATGGGTTTATCCCTTTCCATATCGGTAGTTACATCGGCAATAGCCTGCAGCTGGTCGTCCGTCTCTTCGTATTCAAAAGAGCCTGCAAACTCCTCATGCCAGTGGGCATCGGCTGAAAAGGCAAAGCCTTTAACCACCTCTCTTGCAGCATAAATCCTGAGCAAATCCCTTGCCATCTCTCTTATCGCCTTCTTTATCCTCTCCTTTGTCTTGACCCACGATGTTCCTCCCAGCTTATCGAGGGGCGGCGCAATTCCCCCGCCCCCTGCATGCTTTTGTATAAGCCTTAATCCATCCATCGAGATATAAAGCTTTTCGCTGTCCGCATACTCTATCTCGAGGAATTCCTCCACTGCCCCGCCTGCATTAATATCCCTTGTTCCAAGATATTGCCCTATGCCGTAATCTACATGGACTACATAATCGCCTGTCTTTAAATCTCTTAAGCCTGTGCCGAAGGTTTCTTTTTTTGCCCTCTTTTTTACCTTTAACTTTCTTGAGGGGCCAAATATGTC
>CAYMMR010000087.1:0-2813 GCA_964391545.1 uncultured Nitrospinota bacterium
CTCGGAGATGTGTATAAGAGACAGTCCATATAGTAAACTACTGCGTAAGCAAATATAAGAAAGAGTCCTGCTGCAGTAAATGTAGCATAACGGAGGGCAGCAGCAGGGTCATATTTTTCCAGTATATTCATGGAGAGGATGCCTATAAGAGAAGCCACAAGTCCTGCCATTACAAGAACAACCGGCAAAGACATCAATGCCATTGTAGAGCCAAGCTCGGCGACTTTAGTGCCTGCGAGCGCAGTTGCGCCGATTGCTATAGTTGCAACTACGGCTCCAACATAAGATTCGAATATATCCGCACCAAGTCCCGCAACATCGCCGACATTGTCTCCGACATTATCTGCAATAACACCGGGATTTCTCGGGTCATCCTCCGGTATCCCTGCCTCAACCTTGCCTACTAAATCCGAGCCGACATCGGCTGTTTTCGTATATATGCCGCCGCCGACCCTCGCAAAGAGGGCTATTGACGATGCGCCCATTGCATAACCGTTTATAATGGCGGCAGTCTCAGGATTTCCATAGAGATAGAAGAATATTCCTATGCCGATAAGCCCAAGACTTGCAACCGAGAGACCCATTACAGAGCCGCCGAGAAATGCAATAGAGAGAGACCTTGCCGTATCTGGTTTATACAGATTTGCTGCCTGTGCAGTCCTGACATTTGCCTTTGTCGCAGCCTGCATGCCGAAGAATCCTGCGAGCATGGAGGATACCGCCCCTCCAATATATGCAATGCCTGTCTGCACATTTATGAATGCCGACAATGCTATAAAGACAATAGCTATAAAGGCGAAAAGAATCGTGTATTGCCTTTTTAGATAGACCATGGCGCCTTCATGAATCATGCCTGCTATCTCTCTCATCCTGTCATTTCCATCCGGCTGCTTCTTTATATGTCCGTAAATAAAAAATGCAACTACAAGTCCTCCTATTCCGAATAAAGGCGCCAATGCAGTAATATTTTCCATCTATACCCTCCTATTTTTTTATAATTTCCTCCACCAGCTTAATTGCCTTTTCGATTGAGCCTTCGATTATCTCAAGCTCATTCTTGTGAAAGGGACTTAATACATAATCCGATGCTTCCATGCCTTCGGGGGGCCTGCCGACCCCTATTCTTATTCTGTGAAAGTCTCCAGTTCCTATCGCCCCTATTATTGACCTTATGCCTCTATGTCCTGCATCACCTCCCCCAATTTTTTTTTTGATCTTTCCTACGGCTAAATCAATATCATCGTGAATAACGATTAAGTCGGATGGGAGGAGGGAGTTATCGCATAGAATCGAGTTGACTGCGATTCCGCTTCGATTCATATAAGTATGGGGTTTTGCAATAACAGCATCTTCCTCCTCTATAACCCCCTTGCCTATCAGGGAAAAATTGCCCTTTTTGCTTACCCTGATGCCATGCTTTGAAGCCAATTTCTCTACTGCAATAAATCCGATATTGTGGCGGGTATCTTCATATTTCTCGCCATAATTGCCCAATCCAACAATTAGCTTCACACTTTTAATATAAAAAAGGGGTCAAGTGAAAATAAAAATCAACCACTCGAACCCTTGACTCCTCGAACCCTCAAACCCTTTTCTATTCCTTTTTCCCTTTCTTCTCTTCTTTTGTTTCTGCCTTTTCTTCGGCAGGTGCCGCTGCTGCCGTTGCCGCACCTTCGGCAGGCGCTGCCTCGGCTGCTACAACTTCTGTCTTTATCTCTTCTTCCGCCTTAGGCATATTTACGGTTGCAACTGTTGCGTCCGATGCTTCCAGTATCTTAATGCCCTCTCCGAATAGAATATCTCTGATATGTACGGCTTTTCCTACATCGAGACCGGAGACATCGACCGTTATTTCATTTGGAATGTTTGCCGGCAGACACAACAATCTTATCTCTCTCATTTGCTGGCTTAAGATGCCTCCTTTTTCTTTTACCCCGACAGGCTCTCCCATCAGCCTTACTTTAATCTTTACGCTTATCTCTTTATCCATGGAGATTTCCATTAAGTCTGCATGCACAATATCTCTCCTTAATGGGTGTCTCTGTAAATCCTTTATTATTGCCGTATATTCTCCCTTATTTTCGAGCTTGAGATTTAAGATGGCATTCCTTCCTGCCGCAGTCTCCAGCGCCTTTATAAGCTCCTTTGTATTTATCGTCAGCGGCAGGTTATTTTTTCCCCCGTAAAGGATAGCCGGGACAAAGCCCCCGCTTCTTAATTTCTTAGCGCCGCACTTCCCAAGATTTTCTCTTCCCTTAACATTCAACTGTAATGTCTCCATTTTAAAACCTCCCTTAAATATTGTTTAACTAAACAATGAGCTTACCGATGTAGCGGTATGTATCCTCTTTATTGCCTCTCCCAGGAGTTTTGATACCGACAGCACTTTAATTTTATTACATGCCTTCTGTTTATCGTTTAATTGTATCGTATTCGATGCAATAACCTCTTTAATCCGAGACTGGGTTATTCTATCTATTGCCGGGCCGGAAAGCACCGGGTGGGTGCAGCACGCATAAACATCTCTGGCGCCATTTTCAAGCAGGGCATTTGTCGCCTCGATTAATGTTCCTGCAGTATCTATAATATCATCTACGATCATTACCCTTTTGCCTCCGATATCTCCTATTATATTCATTACCTTTGCAACCCCCGGCTTGTCTCTGCGCTTATCTATAATTGCCAGAGATGTATTGAGCTTCTTTGCATAGGACCTTGCCCTCTCCACACCGCCGGCATCCGGCGATATTATGACAAGGTCTTTTAGCTTCTTCCTCTTTATATATTCAATCAAAATAGGGGCTGCATATAAA
>CAYMMR010000087.1:2823-9588 GCA_964391545.1 uncultured Nitrospinota bacterium
GCATATAAATGATCCACCGGAAGATTAAAAAATCCCTGTATCTGCCCTGCATGAAGATCCATTGCCAGCACCCTGTCTGTCCCCGCAGCAGTAACAAGGTCAGCCACCAGCTTGGAGGTTATTGGAACACGGGGCTCTGCCTTTCTATCCTGACGGGCATAACCGTAATAAGGTATCACGGCAGTAATCCTCTCAGCCGACGACCTCTTGAGGGCATCGATCATTATCAAAAGCTCCATGAGGTTTTTATTTACGGGATCGCATGTAGGCTGAACTACGAATACATCCCGCCCCCTCACATTTTCCGTAATCTTTACCCCTATCTCGCCGTCAGAAAAATCGTAAATGTTAGACTTACCCAGATGTATGCGGAGATACCTGCATATCTCCTCAGCAAGCGGGATATTTGCCCTCCCCGAGAATATCAGCAATTCCTTATAAGGCACAGCACCTCCTTAAAGGTAAAAAGGTTAAAAAGCAAAAAGGCTAAAAGGTTTTACCTCTTCACCTCTTAACCTTTTCGCCTATTTACCTCTCCTCATGGCTGGGGCGGGAGGATTCGAACCTCCGAATGCGGGTTCCAAAGACCCGTGTCTTACCGCTTGACGACGCCCCAAAAAATTTGAAATTCCAAATTTCAAATCTCAAATTTCAAATTTTTATTATATCGCCGCTCCCTTTTTCAAGGCTTCGTTATACTCTTTCAGCACCCTGTCTTCAATCATCTTACGGGTCTCGTTATTAAGAGGATGGGCTATATCCTTAAATGTGCCGTCCTTTCTCCTCTTGCTGGGCATCGAGACAAAGAGACCGTTGTTTCCGTTTATCACCTTTATGTCCCTTATAACAAAGCAGTTATCAAAGGTTATTGATATATAAGCCTTCAGTTTCTGCTCATCAACTGGACTTACTCTTACCTCTGTAATCTCCATTAGACAATCACCTCCCTTGGATATACTTCATGCAGCCCTGTTATGCTTTCGGCGAGAAAGAGGGTCCATTTCTCGCTTTTAAGACTTTCACCGGCCCTTTTCGCCAAATTGTAATCTTTAAATATACCAAACACCGTGGAACCGCTTCCCGACATCAAAGACCCTGCAGCCCCTTCCGACAGTAAGGCATATTTCATATCGTTAATTACACCGTATTCCTCGGTAACTACGGATTCTAAGTCATTGAACATAAAACCTGCTGTTTTTTCTATCTCATCCTTTTCAAGCATAAATTTAATAATTTTAATGTCATTTTTGTTTTTTGTCAATTCCAATTTTAGATTCTTATATACCCACTGAGTCGAGATGTGGAGACCGGGATTCAAAAGGATAACATAAAACTTGCTTTTAATTGGCAGGGTTTGCAGCTCATCTCCTCTGCCTATTCCCATTGCCCTCGGGGCGGATAAAAAAAACGGGACATCCGCGCCAATCGTCTTTGCCATTGGCAGAAGGTCATCCCTCGATAAGCCCAAATCCCATATATAATTTAAACCGAGGAGGGCAGCCGCAGCATTGCTGCTTCCCCCTCCAAGCCCTGCAGCTATGGGGATATGTTTACATATCTCTATCTTAACTCCTTTATCAACTTCCGTTCTCTCCCTTAACAGTTTTGCAGCCTTGTATGCAAGATTCCTTTCGTCTGTTGGAATATCTCTGCTGTTACTATGCAGTGTTATCGCATCTGCCGATTCCGTCAGCACAATATCATCGCATAAATCGAGCATCTGAAAAATTGTTTCGATATCGTGGTATCCATCTGCCCTTTTCCCGGCTACTTTTAAGCCGATATTTATCTTTGCCGGGGATTTGATTTTGATTATCTTCATTTACAATTATAAGCCACCGAAGACACTGAAATCACAGAAAAAATAGACACAGATTAACACAGATTAATTATGATTCACACCGTGAAATCATATAAAAATCAGTGTAAATCAGTGTCTAAAAGTTGTTTAGTATCTCCAGTGTCTTCAGTGGCTTCAGTGGTTAAATCAAGTCTTTATTCTTAATTTAGATTTACTGCCTCCGCATCGTCGGGGATAACAAGCTCGAACAACGACTCTTCGACTCCTGCATTTAATTCTACATCCGTGTATTCGATAGTCATCGATATTTTTTGCGATGGGAGCAAAATATTTATCTTAAAAGGAAAAAGATAATCTCCGATTTTTCTGTAATTCGAAAATGTTATAAACCTCATAACCTTTCCATTGCTGTCATATCTCTTAACAGTCTTTGGAGAGAGGTCAAACGGTTCAATCTGTATTTCGTCGTAAAAACCCTCTCCGCTCCGGGTTTTTAATATATATATCCCATCCCCTTTTTCATAACCCGAATTTTCTATATTAAGATACCCGGCAAAATGCCTTTCTGTAATTAAATTTATTATATCGTTCGGGGACAGGTATATGCCTGTCATCCGGGCAATTATTTCAGGCGATGCCATTCCGCGATAAAACTTGTTTTCATGAACATTATATGCCGTAACGATGCTGCCGTCGGATACCATGATCAATGAGGGGCTGCCCATTATATTTAACGATTCCAATCTGATATGGGAATCGCCGTTTATTGCTATTACCTCCTTTACCCTCTGGCTCCCCTTGGCAGATACAATATGCAGATTGGCAACACCTCTAAGGTCTCTTGTTTTTTTACTTCTCTCTTTAAGGGAGTCAACTATCACATTAAGCGAAACAGGCTTGTAATCGGCTTTCTCAACCCTTTTATAGGCACATCCCGAAGGCAGAAGCAAGAAGCAAGAAACAAGAAGCAAGAAGCAAGAAAAATCTTGCCTCTTGCCTCTTGCCTCTTGCCTCTCAACTCCCGACTTCCGACTTCTGACTCCTGTCTTCATTTTTTCAAAAGGCTGTTTACCTCTTTTAGCTTATCTTCTACCGTATTATTTTTCTCTCCTTTGAGAGATTTCTCCCATGCCTCTTTGGCTTTTTCATAGTTGTTTACTTTAAAATAGGCATCGCCGAGATGGTCGTATATGGTGGGGTCTTCGAGGACAAGAAGGGACGCCTTCTCCAACTCCTCTACCGCCTCATTATAAAATCCCTTTTTATAATAAACCCAGCCGAGGCTGTCGAGGAAATACCCGTTATTTGGTTTAATCTCCAAAGCCCTTTTTATATGCTCCAGCGCATCATCCAGATTAATACCCATCTCTGCGTAAATATAGCCGATATAATTATGCGCATCGGGATTGTCGGGATTCAATTCCAGTGTTTTTTTCATCTCCTCGATAGAATTATCGTTCTCTTTCAATCTTTCGTAGATAACACCAAGCCTGAAATGGTAGATTTCATTTTCAGGCTCCATGGCAGCGGCTTTTTTAAGGCTCTCCTTAGCCCCGGCATACATCTTCTCGTTAAACCGGGCAATTCCAAGATAATAGTATAATTTGGCATTATCGGGCTCTATGACTATCGCCTTCTCTATCATGGCGATGCTCTCTTTTCCCTTTTTTAATCTCTCGTATATCTGGGCAATATTGAGCATAATATCTACGGATTTCGGTTCGAGCTTTAAAAGCTTAAGCCACTCTGTCAGGGCATCTTCATCCCTCCCCATATCCTCGTATATCGTTGCGATGTAAAGTATAGCCCTGTCGTTATCCGGGTCTGCTGCCCTGACCAACTGAAACTCCTCCAGAGCCTTCATATAATTCCTCTGCTGATACTAGATCATGCCTATTTTCAGCCGAACCTCTATATTTTCAGGCGATTCCTTACTCAGCCTTTTATATTCATCCAGCGCCTCGTCATAGGATTCTTTTTTTATATAAACATCTCCCAGCCTGTTGCGCGCCACCTCATTTCTCGGGTCTATTTCAAGTATCCTTTTATAAATATTTAACGCGTCATCATATTTCTTTTGAATCTGGTAGAGCAAGCCAATGCTCTCCATTGCCTTAAGAAAACCCGGATGTATCTCGATTGCCTTATTAAGATATTCTTCAGCCTTTTGATACATTTTAATGTTTGCATTTATTCTGCCAAGATAATATAACCCAAGTATGGAATTCGGTTCTATTTTTACAAGTTTTTCAAGGGCTTCGATTGCCTTAATATACTCCTTCTTTTCGGCATAAATAATGCCGAGAAAAAGATAGGCGTCCCTCTCTTCGGGGTCAACCTCTATAACCTTCTTATACTGTTCTATCGCAGCATCCGGATTTTTCTTGCTCGAATATATACTTCCGAGTATCATCCTCGCAGGTATAAAATTTGGGTCAATAAAAATAGCCTTCTGACACGCGTCAACCGCAGATTCTATATCCCCTTTTCTTATAGAGACGAGGGCGAGATTTTTAAGTATGATAATAGATGTATGGTCGTAGAGTATTGCCTGCCGGTACTCCTTTAAAGCAGATTCGAGGTCGCCTTTAAATTCATGGAGCAAACCCATTGTAAAATGATAGTATGCCCTGTAATCCGTGGGCGACGATTTTACGCTCCCGATTGATTTTAGTTCTGGCAGGGACTTCCGGTCTGCGGCTTGTCCTTTAAAAGTTGCACACCCGGAAGTAAGAAGCAAGAAGTAAGAAGTAAGAAGTAAGAAGCAAGAGAGACGAGGGACGAGAGACGAGGGACGAAAAGAAACATCAGCCTTCTTCGATGCTCGTCCTTCGTCCTTCGTCCTTCGTCCTTCGTCCTTCGTATGTATCATTTTCTCCCTGCTGCCGCTGCCTTCGATATTATTCTCTGGATAGTTTCTTTTATGGTCGTATCCTTAATTAAAGAAAGGTCTATATCGCTGACAGTTGATGAATTGATGAGTTGATGAGTTGTTGAGTTGTTACTCCTTAACTCCTTAACTCCATCACTCCTTAACTGTTTTATCTCCCCCAGCCTAAAATATATACTGCCTATCACCTTCTCGCCGGCAGCTTCGTTCAGCTTGGCGATTATCATTCCCTCTAAAAATTTCAATTGTCTCAGCCAGATATTGTCTCTTACATTGACAAAAAGCGTCTTTCCTTTAATGTCTTCGGGCTGCGCTACCAACGCTATGTGTGGTCCTACAGCCTTATCCCAGACATGCCATATTTGATATGATTTTATCCTTGTATCGAGTCCGAGCTTATGTATGGCATCCTTAAGAACATCCCCCGCATTTTTCATTTTACACCAATCACCTGTAATTCACAAATTGCAAATCTATCCCCATCTCCTTGCCTCGCAGCAAAGCTATAACACCCTGCAGGTCGTCTTTATTCTTTCCTGACACGCGAACCTGGTCTCCCTGAATATGAGCCTGGACCTTGAGCTTTGTATCCTTTATGAGCTTTACAATCTCCTTTGCCTTTTCTGTCGGTATGCCGTGCTGGAGTGTAATTACCTGCCTCGCCGTCCCCCCTGTTGCAGGCTCGACCTTGCCGTATATTAAAGCCTTGAGCGATACACCCCTTTTAACGAGTTTGGACTGGAGTATGTCTATTACACTTTTTAATTTATATTCATCATCGGATACTATCACTATCTTTTTATCCTTCTCCTCCAGTTTTATGTCGCTCTTGCTCCCCTTAAAATCGAATCTCTGTTTTATCTCCATCATCGCCTGATTGATGGCATTTACGACCTCCGGCATTTCTACGATAGATACAATATCGAAAGAATTTTCCTTTGCCATAAATTATCCCCCATAAATAAAAAGGTTAAGGTTAAGATAAAAAAGAGTAATTGCTAAACCTCAACCTTGTTTTATTCATTGTGCGCTTCATGTCTTTGTGATAAAAAGATATTAACAAATTTTAAAGGTTTTGAGAAGGTTATTTGCAATGAATTTTTTGAGCAAAATTCTCGATGTCTTGCTCCCCCCAAAATGTCTTTTATGCGGCAGACCGGATGACAAAGGCATGGAGAATATTTGCCGCACCTGTATGGATAAAATACCCTTTATTAAAGAACCGTATTGTGCTAAGTGCGGAATTCCTTTTGAAATTCTATATTCCATCGAGGACAACCCCGATTACTTATGCGGTAGATGCAGAGAAAACCCTCCGCTCTTCGATAAGGCGCTATCCGCCTGCAGATACGACGATACAGTGAAGGAAATTGTATCGGCTTATAAGTATCAAAATAAACCGCATATCGGAAGGGATTTGATTTCGGTTGTATTCAAGTTTTTAAGAGAGAAGATAATTGCCCTCTCCCCGGACTTGATTGTCCCTGTCCCCCTCCACATAAAAAGGCTGAAAGAGAGGGGTTACGACCAATCCTACATACTGTCCGAAGGTATTGGCAGAGAGCTAAACATACCGGTATCCTATGGAAACCTTACGAGAATACGATACACCGCCCCGCAGGTGAGCTTGAGCGGCAATGAAAGACTAAAAAATGTGAAAGGGGCATTTTCAATAAAAGACCCCGAAAAATTAAAAGACAGGGTAATACTCTTGATAGACGATGTGTTTACTACAGGGGCTACCATAAAAGAATGCGTCAGGGTAATCAGGGGCGCAGGGGCGGATAAGGTATATGTATTAACCGTTGCGAGGGCATAAAATGCAATATAAGGAAAAGTTTTTGTATCCACCGGAACGGACTTTTAAATCATTATCCTTGATTATGTTTGATTAAGTTTGACACATTCAAAATTAATTTGTATGATGCTACTACTTTAAGACACCTTAATATGAGCTTGGGTAATATCGGCATAATATAAATAAGGATTTTATCATGGAAATGAAAGAGGGACAGTTTGGTAAGATTGGGGAGCATATGGTTGGCTTTGAGCTTTCGAAGAGAGGCTGGATTGT
>CAYMMR010000088.1:0-9568 GCA_964391545.1 uncultured Nitrospinota bacterium
TTACAGGATTATCAGACAAGTATTAGTGTTTATGTATTGTTTAAAAATCTTCCGGAGGATATTGCAGGAAAGATAGTAATTAACGATAAAGAATTGGATGGAGAGGGGAGGGTAATTGCAAACATATTGAATATAGAGAAGATGGAGCCAAATAAACTAACTGGAGGAATCAATACAATAGTTGACAGCACAAGGAAACAGGTTATAGTAAAGATGCTTATCGATGTCAATGTTACTGCTGCCAATCAGATGTTATTTAAAGGTGAGGTTATTTCAGAAAACAAAACTATAAAATTTAAGACTGATAAATATATATTGGATGGAATAATTATTTCGTCTCCCATTCAAAAGACGATTATTGTTAAAGTAAGGTTTAATGGACTAATTTCTGAGATAGTATCATTGATTGATAAAGGAGATTATGACAGTAATATAGCAAAAGTTAAAGATGACCCAATTGTTGAATCTCAAAAATCCTTATCTTTTTATGAGCTTAAGGAGTATAAATGGCTTCCGTATCCATCTAATAACAAAGATGTAACTTTAACACTGCAAATTTTATGCGCCAAAAAAGATGATGGGCTGCTATATTATAAGAATAATCCTGTAAAGGTTGGCGCTTCATTTTCCTTTCAGACAAAGGAATATGATATAAATGGGACAATAATTGATATTGAGAGGGGAGGGGAGACTTCCTCATCTAACCCTTAGGTATTTTTTATGATTGACTTGCATACACATTCTATATTTAGTGATGGGGTTTTATTGCCTTCTGAGATAGTTAGAAGGGCTGATTCAATTGGTATTAAGGCATTGGCAATAACAGACCATGTTGATATATCGAATATAGACCATGTAATACCAAGGGTTGTTAAGGCGTGCGAAGAATTAAATCGGCATTGGAGAATTATTGCTTTGCCCGGCGCCGAGATTACCCATGTCCCTCCGGAGAGTATTGCTAAATTGTCAAAGGAGGCGAGGAGATTAGGTGCAAAGATAGTGGTTGTTCATGGAGAGACGGTTGTTGAGCCTGTGCCTCCGGGGACAAATATTGCTGCAATTAATTCTGACATCGATATACTTGCCCATCCTGGACTTATTACGGAAAAAGAAGTAAAATTGGCAAAAAAGAGAGATGTTTTCCTTGAAATTAGCGGCAGAAAAGGGCATTCCTTTACAAACGGTCATGTTGCCTCGATGACATTAAAATTCGGCGCCAAATTAGTATTTAATAGCGATAGCCATATGCCGGAGGACCTTATAAGCGAAGATAAGGCAAAAAGATTATTATTGGGCTGCGGTATTTCAGATGCCGATGTAAAAGAGGTATTTAAAAACTCAAAGAGTATAGTTGATAACATATTAAAAATGGAGGAAAAATGAGCAGTTACAGGCGAATTTTCAAGAAAAAACTTAAAGAAACGGATGAGCTTGTTACAAAAACTTCCGGTTTGTTGCTTTATATAAGAAAGAACTCAAAGTCAATAATTTTTATTGCATTAATATCTTTAATATCTGTTTCTACCTGGGCAGGATTTATGCTTTATAAAGGCAAATTGAATGAAAGGATTAATAAAGATATTTATGAGATAAAAAAGGCATCGGAAAAACTTCAAGAAATCCCTCAGGAAAAGATAGGTAATTTAGTAAAAATCAAAGGAAAATATTTTAGCAAGAATACCTATTTGAATCTATATCTTGGACATTTTTATTATAAGAATAAGAAATATGAAGATGCTTTGGCAGAGTATAAAAAGATTTTAGAAATTAAAAATAATTCATTGATAAGGGAGAGCGCTTTAGTTGGTCTTGGATATTGCTATGAGGCTTTGGGAAAATACGAGGACGCTATAAGTATCTTTCAGGATGCCATAAAAGGTAACTCGCCGTTAAATAAGGAGGAAATATACATATCTCTTGGAAGACTATATGAGGAATCTGGAAAATACAAATCAGCAATGGAGAAATATCAATTTATAATAGAAAATTTTCCAAACAATACTAATATCGAAGCTATTAAAGAAAAAGTAAGGAAATTTAAAAACATAACCATCTGACTGTATTCCGATAAGAGATATTATGTAAACTTGCATTTTTTTTCTTTTCTTTCTATGCAAGTTTACATAATATCGATCCGAATGAGTTTATACGGACACAATTACGCTTTTTTATTTGAGTGATACTTGCTTATCGGCGGTTGTTTGGTATGGAAACAGTGTTCTTCTGGTTATATCCCCCCAGAAATTTTCATCTATACTATGGCATGTTCTGCATTCCTTTGCCCTTTTATAAACTTCGGAGAAATATTTTTTTGATGTGATTATAACATGGTCGTCCGGGGATAGATTTCTGTGAACATGGCAGCCCTGACAGTATTCATAAGCAACCTTATTCGCCTCGATCACGGGGAGGCTGCCGTCAAAGGACTGTCTCAAGATAGATTTACTACACCCGGCAGATAATGCCATTGAAACCAATAGAATAATAAAATAATTTATCTTCATATATGAATAATAAAGCTTTTTTGAATTAGAGTCAAGTTTCTTTCCACCCGAAGTTGCCTATTAGTTTTACAAATACACATCCGCATAAGTTTGTGGTTGTTATACCATCCTTGTTTTTTTCAACCCTTATCAAAGTTTGCGAAAACTCGTCTCCTACCGGTATTACCATTCGCCCCCCAAATGCAAGCTGGTCAACAAGGCTTTGCGGTATTTCAGGGGCGCCGGCAGTTACGATTATGGCATCATAAGGCGCATACTCGGACCAGCCATAAGTCCCGTCAAATATCTTGATTGCCACATTCATATATCCCAATGAATAAAGCCTCTCCCTTGCCCTTACTGCAAGTGATTTAATCCTCTCGACCGAATATACTTTATCGCAAAGCTCTGCAAGCACGGCAGCCTGATATCCTGAGCCTGTTCCGATTTCAAGAACCTTTTCATCACCATTAAGCAATAAGCTTTCGGTCATTAGAGCAACCATATACGGCTGGGATATTGTCTGCTTTTCGCCTATTGGAAGCGGGTAGTCTCCATAAGCCCTGCTCCTTAAAGCTTCTTCTATAAAGAGGTGCCTTGGAACTTTACCCATTGCATCCAGAACCTTTTTATTTTTGATACCTCTTTTTATAAGTTGTTCTTCAACCATTATCTTCCTATCGGCATCATAATCCATAAATCTAAAATCTCTTTAATATCTCCTTTGCTGCTATAACCCCCGATGCAGATGCCTGAATCAGTCCCCTGCTTACTCCTGCCCCGTCGCCCACAGCAAAAAGATTCTTTACCTCGGTCTCGAGAGACTTCGTCAATTTCAATTGCAGAGAGTAGAATTTTACCTCTATACCGTAAAGAAGCGTATGTCCGGAGCAAACACCCGGAGCAAATTTATCCAGCGACTCCATCATCTCCAGAATATCGGCAAGAAAACGATAGGGAAGGACAAAACTGAGATCTCCCGGAGTAGCTGTTTTTAGGGTAGGAGTTACTATTCCCTTTTTTATTCTGTCATCCGTTGACCTTCTGCCTTTTAAAAGGTCGCCGAGCCTCTGGACGATTATCCCGTTGCTCAAAAAATTTGCCAGTCTTGCTACATACTTGCCATAGGATATAGGCTCGTTAAACGGTTTTGTAAAAGTAGTGCTCACAAGTATGGCAAAATTCGTGTTATCGCTTTTTCTTTTAGTATAGCTGTGTCCATTTACCGTAAATATGCCATCATTGAATTCCTGAACAACCGCGCCGTAAGGATTAACACAGAATGTTCTTACCTGGTCGTCGAATTGTTTTGAATAAAAAAGGAGTTTAGGCTCATAAACCGCATCGGTTATGGAGGACAAGATAGCAGCAGGCATCTCCACCCTTACGCCTATATCCACAGGATTTATCAATGTCGTCAGCCCGATTCTTCTGCATTCTCCGTCAAGCCATCCTGCCCCTCCCCTTCCAGGCGATAGAACTACAAAATCCGATATAAATTCTGCTCCCTCATCGGTAATGATACCTGCCACCTTTGAGCCGTTCTTTATAATCGTCTTTACATTGGTGTCGAATTTTATATCTACTTTGCCTTTAAGTCCGTTTTTAAAATTCTGAAGCACCTCCGGGCATCTATCGGTTCCTATGTGTCTTATCTTGGTAGGAATAAGCTTTAAATTATTGCGGGCAGCCTTTGTCTTAAGATTCTCTATGTCGGCAGTATTAGAGCCGTAAATTTTATCCGGTGCGCCATAATGGACATAACATTTATCAACATATTTAATTAATTCTGTCAAATCCCCCTCATCCAAGTATCTATGGAGGAATCCGCCTACATCGCTGGATAGTGTCAGCTTTCCATCGCTGAATGCCCCTGCGCCGCCCCAGCCCGATATTGTCGGGGAAGATTCCGATTTCCGATTTCGGTGCGCCCATCCAGCGGGTGGGTCGTCCGAATTCCGAATTAGTCTTATTCTCTCCTTCAGTTCCCTCCCCTTTTCCAATAAAAGGATACGGACGCCCTTTTTTTTTGACAATTCCAATGCCGTAAAGATTCCAGCCGGTCCCGCCCCTACAATGATAACATCATATTTCATATTTACACAGATTACACCGATTTTAGAACATGATTACACCGATTAAAACAAATCTGTGTAATCTATCTTTATAATCAGTGTAATCATTATTCTTTATTCTGCTGTCCTTATGTCTTTTAATTTTAATTGAAGCTTTCTATTTCTCCCCCAGTTATTTATCATAGGGGTGTATACAATGTCATAGATACCGCCGTCATCTATTTCATTTAACAAATGGGGCACATTAAAAGCGATAATCTCCATAACCTCCGCTCCATCCTCTACATCCATTTTCAGATGCGAATTGTTTTTGCCTATAGATACCGGCTCCCCGATAACCCTTACCCCTTTAGAGCAGAAAAGCGGCGGCGGATTCGATGTCCCGAAAGGGCCTATTTTTTCTATCTCCTCTATGAGCAGATAATCCATATCGGACAGATCAACAGTCATATCTATATCGATCTGGGGGATGCACTCTTCATCCTTTAATGCTTCGGATGTTACTTTCTGAAAATAGTCTCTGAATTCATCTATCCTGTCTTTTTTAATAGTAAGTCCTGCTGCATATTTATGCCCGCCAAAATCTACCAGAAGATTCCCGCATCTTCTCAAACCTTCATACAGATGGAACGAAGGGATCCCCCTCGCCGAGCCTTTGCCGTATTCGCCGTCAATAGATATTAGTATGGTAGGCTTATGGTATTCCTCCACGACCTTGGATGCCACTATGCCTATGACGCCCTGATGCCAATTTGGAGAGGAAAGGACTATAGCCCTGTCTTTTTCGACGGAGCACTGCTCTGAAATCTGTTTTCTCACCTCTTTTAATATATCATCCTGTATGACCTGTCTTTTTTTGTTCTCGGAATTCAAATAGTTTGCTATCTCCAAAGCCTCCCCTATATCCATGGTAGTCAAAAGCCTTATAGCAGAATCGGCATCTCCAAGTCTCCCGGCGGCATTGATCCTAGGTCCCAGGAGAAACCCTACATCCGTTACGGTAACCTCTCTTTCATTAATTCCCGTGACTGCTTTTAATGCCTTTAATCCTGCCTTCTCCGTCCTGCTGATTTCCTTCAAGCCGTACTTTGCAATTATATGGTTTTCTCCCAGTAACGGCGCTATATCGGCTATTGTGCCGAGCGAGACCAGGTCGAGATGCTTTTTTAAATTAGGAAGACTATCCTGCGGCACCCCCATATCCTTAAAGTTTCGGCGCAGAGACTTTATGAGTTTGAATACAATACCGACGCCTGTCAGGGATTTAAAAGGATAGGGGCAATCCTCCTGCCCGGGATGAAGGATTGCGAAGGCAGGCGGGCTTTTATCCGATAACTGATGATGGTCCGTAATAATCATGTCTATGCCCATTTCATTTGCCGCCTTCGTCTCTTCTATTGCAGTTATCCCGCAGTCTACGGTTATAATAAGGCTGCCGCCTTTATCCTTTATCTTTTTAACGGCATTCAAATTAAGTCCATAACCCTCCTCTGTTCTTTTCGGTATATAATAGGAGGCCTCCACGCCAATTTCTCTGAAAAAAAGGATAAGTAAAGAGGTTGCAGTGATGCCGTCCACATCGTAATCTCCGTAAATGAATATATTTTCCTTTGCATTTATTGCGTGAATTATTCTATTGACCGCTTTATCCATATCTTTCATTTGTTTCGGGTTGTGAAAACTATTAAGAGAGGAGTTAATGAAATTACCGGCATGGACCATATCGTTAATCCCTCTATTAATAAGGAGCTGGGAAGTGATGGGAGATATATCGAGTTCTTTAGAAAAAGAGTTCCGAAGCTCTTCGGTCTGTCTAATAAAATTCCATTTGTTTTTTCGTTCCATAAATTTACTCTGTCAGCGCCGATATTATACGATTCTGTATATTCCATATCTTGCCCACATCGCACCGAAAATCGTTCATTATAATCGAAAAGGCAAACAACTCTCCTTTAATGTTTTTATCCGATTTACGGCCTGCAGCATAGCCCGAAATAGCGCTGACCTCATCCAGTGTGCCTGTCTTGCCCCTGACCATTCCCTCGCTTATGGAGCCGTTCATCCTTTTCTTAAGAGAGCCGTCAATCCCCATAACACTTAAAGAAGCCGTATATTCCGACTGAAGCGTAAAATCGTTATACATAACCTCGAGGACATTTATTATCTGCGAAGGGCTCAGGAGATTCAGCCTTGAAAGCCCGGATCCGTCGGCTATTCTGTATGTCCCATTTTGTATGCCAATATCTTCGAGATATTCTTCTATTACATAGAGTCCTTTTTTCGCAGTGCCTGGAGTCCCTTTGATTTCAGCGCCCATTGTTTTAAGAATCTGCTCTGCTATAAAATTATTGCTCATTTTGTTAAGGTCTCTTACAATCAGCGATAAAGGCACGGATTCATGGCTTAATATCTCCTCTGCATTTTCAGGCATGACCCCGGATTTCAGGTTGCCTTTGACCGAAATCCCTTCTTTTTCCAGAAATTCTCTAAATACCGTAGCCGTATACAGAGGCGGATTCGATATATTGCGGTAATAATAAAACTTCTTTTTTCCGGCAGATACTTCGCCGTTGACAATAATTTTGTCCCCCCCGCCGTCTTGAAATGCGCCGCCCCCTTCGATTCTATTTACCGTAAGAGTAGTTCCAATCCTTCTCTTTTTAATAACGGCATTGTTTACAACTTCTACAAAGTTTGTAGAGGGGTTGGTAATTACAATAGGTCTTACCCCGTCATTTTTATCCGAGCCGACAAAAACCGATATGGTATTGAAGTTAAGAGAGAGCGCCCCTATCTTTGCATTATATGCCCTCGAGTCTTCATCCGACTTCCAGCCGTTGCCGATCCTCTCGCTGTCAAAGAAACTGTCGTCTGCAATAATATCGCCGGAGATTGCCTCTAATCCCATATTTTTCATATTTCTGACTATTAATAACAGTTCTTCTGTAACAAGCTTCGGGTCTCCGAATCCTTTTATATACAAATTTCCATTAATGACATTTCCTTCTCTTTCGCCGTCATGGGCGACAATTGTCTTGAATTTGTAATCCGGTTTAAGTTTTGATAGCGCAGCGGCAGTTGTTATAAGCTTCATATTCGAGGCAGGGATTAAAAGGCCGTTGCCGTTCTTTTCATAAACAACCTCGCCCGTATCGAGGGACACAATCTTTATTCCGACCTTTGAGTCCTTAAGGCATCTGTCATTAAGAATATGGTCTATTCCCTGCTTAATGCTTGCAGGGACAGGCTTTTTACCGATGTCTGAAGATTCAAGAGCAAAGGCGGGGGTAGTAAGTAGTAAGAAGTAAGAAAGAAGCAAGAAGTAAGAAGCAAGAATTTGAGATTTGAGATTTGAGATTTGAGATTTCATCTTTCATGTCTCCTTAAAACCAAACCAATAGTCATTAAACCAAGCATACCCGATACTAAATTAATAAATACATCGCTCAACTCCCCTACCCTATTGGGCAAAAGATACTGAATAAATTCATCTGTAGAGGCTATAATCAAAACAATAAGGCACGCACTTGCATAGTATAAACTATGTTTTGGATCGAAGACTTTAACAGATAGAGAATTAACCATTGAGCTTTTTTCAGCGGCAGAATATGAGAAATAGCCGAGGAATCCGTATTCGATAAAGTGAAATTTCTCTGCGGGAAGCTTCTGCCGATAAACAAGAAAAGCGTAAGTAAACGATATGGCTGCAAACCAGAAATAAACAAATCCCCTCTGCTCTCCTTTAATAAAGATTAAATACCCAATAAGGGAAATACCCAATAATAAAGAAACTATATAACATATATGCCCGAGAGGGAAAGATAAATTATTATAGTAAAACTTTATAAGCAACGGCATTACCGGGAGGGTCAGAAGTATAAACAGGATGTATGATGCCAATAATATCCATGCCCTCCCCTTCATAAGTGGTGAGTGTCGAGCGCTGAGTGTTGAGCAGCTAATTTTTTTATTATCTCTTAACTCATCACTCATAACTCTTAACTCTTTAACGGCGGCGCTTCTCTGACATCTTTTCTGCCCCAATGGACGAGCCATTCAAAGAGTCTGATTAGTCTCGAATTGTTTTTCTTCTGGTCTACCCAATGACCGCAGAGCCCGATTGTCCTTGCGATGATAAAAAACCCGTTCAGTCCTTCGATGTCGAATCCGAGGTCTCTTAATACGGCGCCCATCATTCCATCCACATTTAGAATCAGATTATCTTTCTTTACCACTGTTATCTTTTCTATATCGAGGGCAAAATTAAGTATCGGTGTATTGATTTTATTATCCCTGATAAACCTGATGGTGGATTGAACCCTCAAATCAGGGCTCTTTTTTGAGAATTTTCTATGTCCTATGCCAGGGACAGGCCCTACCTCTTTTTTCATATATTCGAGGAAGCCCGGGACATCATTAGAATAATTCTTATGCCCGTATTCAAAATGCCTTGCAGCATCCGTAACGGCTCCGCCGAATCTGGGGCCTATCATTATTAAACCTGCTGCTATAGATTGCGCAAGGGGAATGCCTGCACATGATGCAAGAATGGTCGCCAATGCACCGCTGACACACGGCCCATTATCTACTGTTAATATAACCAACCTCTTTATTAATTGCGCCTCTGCCAGCGAAGGAAGGCGGCCTGTTAATTGCAGTCCGATCACATGCTCGATTCCGTATCCCTTTTCAATTAGGTCTGCAGCCCTGTAGCCGTAATATACAGGCTCGTCCCCCTTATTAAAGTTATTACAGGTAAAGAGTGTCGGTATAACTACGGATTTTGTCTTGATTAAATCCTCTATAGGTCTTGGAAGTTCGGCATTTGCCGGTTCTTTTTCTATACCCTGCGCAATTTTTCCTTCTTTAACCAATTTCAGATAAACATCCTCGATTATGGGCCCAAGATCGCCGAAGGTTGGAGCAACAATAACGCCTGCCTTTTTAAGCATATCCATCTTATATCTTGCAGTTCCCCTTCCGCTGGCATCGAGCTTTGCTCCGGCATGT
>CAYMMR010000089.1:0-1942 GCA_964391545.1 uncultured Nitrospinota bacterium
AATCTCCTTCATTTTTTCGGGATGGCAAAATACATCTACCGCAGTCATGGCAGCGGCATTTGTCATCTTTATCATCATATCCATCCCTGATTTGGAGACAGCGGCCCGCGCAAATTCAGGAGAGTGGTTTACCACATTCATCTTTCCTATTGCAAATTCTGGGTGGATAATCGGTATCGTCTGGCTCAGATTACCGATATCCGAAGAACCCATCCCTTCCGTCTCGCCGATTGAATCCTCTTTTATTCCCAGCAGCTTTATATTATCCTTGAAAATCTCCGATAATGCGTAATTCGGCTTCAGGGGATGATATGCGAATTTCCCGGCATTTATCCTTAATCTGCACCCTGTTGCCTTTGCGGCCCCTCTGGCGCAGTCCTTTACCTTCTCCAATACCTCCTTAAAATATTTCATGTCCAGCGAACGGACATAGAACTTTGCAGACGCCCTGTCAGGAATAATATTAGGAGCCTGCCCCCCTTCCGTAATAATGCCGTGAATTCTCGCATCCTCTTTTAACTGTTGTCTCAGGGCGTTTATATTATTATATGTGAGTATTACGCCGTCGAGTGCGTTTATTCCCTCATAGGGGAACGATGAGGCATGAGACGATTTGCCTATAAATGTAAAGGTTATATCCACCACTGCCAGCATCCTTCCTATAACCCTCGTTTTATTAGATGGATGGGCCATAATCGCCATATCAACATCTTTGAAGATGCCTTTTTCGATAAGCCTTATCTTGCCGCCGCCGCCCTCCTCGGCAGGAGTTCCGATAACAACAATCCTTCCGGCTACATCATGGGCGGCATTTTTCAATGCTGCTGCCGCGCCTGCGCTTATTGCGCCAATCATATTGTGCCCGCAGGCATGCCCCAGCTTTGGAAGGGCATCGTATTCCGCAATAAAGGCTATAACCGGAGCCTTTTTTCTGCCCGATGCGGATGCAGTAAATGCAGTCCGGAGTCCGCCTATGCCTCTTTCTATTTTAAACCCCTGGTTTTCGAGAAAGGATGTCAGGGTATCGGATGCAAAGAATTCTTTATAGGCCAATTCAGGCCTCGAATGGATGAGCCTGCTGATTCTTATGATTTCGGGCTTAAGCCTGTCTATCTCCTTTATAACAGCAGATTTGAACTGTTCTATATTCATGTATGGAATTTCCATCTTAATTTTCCGGCAAAAACCTTTTTTGAACGACTTTTTATTTTTCTCTTTGCTCCATAGTGTGTAATATTAAAACAAAACAAAGAGAAAAATAACGGAAGTGAAAAAAACGGTTTTTGCCGGATATTCAATGTTACGATATATTCCTTAATATCCTCAGATAATTAAGCTCCCTCGGTATATCGCATTCCTCGCAGTAATTATTCTCCGATAGTATCTTCAAATCCTTCAGCACCCTCTCATCGCCTTCGAATATGACGGTTTTTAATCCCTTATCCGCTATCATGCCTCCCGCCTCCATTATGCTTAAAACGGATTTTGCATTGAACCTCTCTCCATCGGCAATGATAGAGACATCCGTGCCGTGCTCGTTGACGATAAGAGAAATATAAGTAGAGGGCCTGGCATGAAAACCGAGAGGATGCGGGACGGGCAGTTCATACCGGACATTCTTTACATAGGAAGTAAGTATGTTTTCGGCAATGGCATTACCCTTCTGAAGGTATTTATCGCTGTAAAAAAGCGCAAAATTAACGATGCTGTCGAGGAGGGCATTCTTATCTACAATCTGCGCAATCTTCTCCTTTACTTCCCCTTTGCGAATCTGGTTCTCATGCCTTTCATAAAAATGGGAAAGCCATCTTACCATCTCCATGAGGTGCAGGGGAAGCGATATATTTCCACGCAATCTCTTTAAATTTTCATTTGTCCTTTCTATCGGGGTATTTTTTACATAGGTATCGTAATCCGATTGCACGCTGTGAATTATATTTTT
>CAYMMR010000089.1:1952-9544 GCA_964391545.1 uncultured Nitrospinota bacterium
TCATGTTTTCGGGAATAACGACCTCGAGATACAGCACCTCCGCCATGGCTGCGCCGAAAAGGGATTTTATCGCTTTATTAAAGAAATCGAGGGTCTTGACCGCTTCGGCCGTAAACTCTTCTTTCTCGTTTTCCGAATCCCAGATATTATAGTCCGGGTATCTGTCAATAATGTGCCTGAGCTGAAACGAGGCTATGGCAAAATTTCTTATAGACGCTACAAGCTCGGCGAAGAATATCCATGTCTTGTTCTGCCTGGCGCCGTGGTCGTCGAGAAATATCTCGAAGTGGTCTGCCTCATTCATCAGGCTGGAGTAGAACTTCTTTGTAAACTCGGGAGATTCGGAGGCGATGAAATTGTATATTTTAAAAAATTCCGATGAAGCCTCCTGAAGCAGCGGCAGGAATTCTTCGTTGCTGATGACCTTATCTAACGATTCCGAAACCATATAAACACTCTTTAGCCACAGACACAAAGAAGAGAAAAAGAATAAAGATTAAGAGGAAATGGGGAAGAAAAGAAAAAGGGAGAATATTTTTCCCCCATCTCTCCGTCTTCTCCCTTTCTCCTTAATCCTTTTTTTGTTTTTTCCAGTGTCTTCAGCGGTTAAAAATCAGGTTTTTTCTTATTTTTTGGGTTTTGGAGCCTTTTTGGGCTTTGCCTTTTTTTCTTCTGTCTTTTCTTCTACATGTGCGGCATTCTCCGGCTCCTTTGCCGCCTTTTCCGCAGCTTCCTTCTCGGCCGCCTCTTTCTTTGCCCTCTCCTCTGCCTCCTTAGCCTCTCTTTCGGCAGCCTTTTTTGCAGCGGCATCTTTCTCTGCCGCTTCTCTCGCCAGTCTCTTATCTTCCCTCCCCTTCGTCTTTTTCAGGTTCTCTTCATGCCTTGTCTTTTCATCCTCGCGCCTCTTGTTTTTGGCAATAACAAGCTTCAATTTTCTCTGGAGCCTCTTTAATGTCTTCTTGCTCCTTCGTATCCCTGCATCGGCTTTTGCATTCTCAATCGCCTTCAGCTTCTCCTTCAACTTATTCTTTGTCTTCTCTATCCTCTCTTTTATCTTCGACGCATCTGCCATTATTCCCTCCTATAAAATTGAAAATTGTTTTGTTGCTGCGTAAAAAATTTTATCATTCCGCATGTTCATATTCAAGTTATTTTACCCCTTATTTTACCCCTTCCCTGCGGTATCTTTCTATAGATTCATTTATCGCCCTGACGGCAAATTCACGGTCTTTCCACCCCTCCACCCCTGTCTTTTTCTTCTCGAGGTCCTTGTAAACGGAAAAAAAGTGCTCTATCTCTTTCAGCAAATGAGGGGGGACATCGGAAAGGGATTCTATATAATTCCAGAGAGGGTCGAGAACGGGAACGCAGAGAATTTTTTCATCGGGGCCTTTCTCGTCCCACATCTTAAACAGCCCGACGGGCTTTGCCTCTATTATGCAGCCCGGAAAGGTCGGCTCCCATACCAGCACCAGCGCATCGAGGGGGTCTCCATCCTGCGCAAGGGTATCGGGGATAAAACCGTAGTCGCTGGGATAATGAACCGCAGAAAACAGCATCCTGTCGAACTTAAGCCGCTTTTTCTCCTTGTCATATTCATACTTATTCCTGCTCCCCTTGGGTATCTCTATCATAACGGTAATAGTCGTTTGTTCCTTTTCCATACCTTAAAATTTCTCCTTTTTCTTATAGCATCAGGTGAAAAAAATATCATTTTTCACCGCACAGTATATAGACATTGATTATTAATTCAATTATAATAGCGTCATGTTTTTACCATTATAATTTAAGCCTTGCGAATATGCAAATCTATCAGATATTAAGTTTATTTTTGAAAGGAGGGTTATATGCCGCAAAAGATGAGTCACGAAGAGTTTGTAAAAAAGGCGATTGTGTCGCTGAGGAAAGAGGGGTATAAGGGAATTCACACAGTGTATTCCGGCTTCAATGAAGCCTTCAAAAAATATTTTGAAGGGGAGAATCCCATCGAAGCCACAAAAAAACTGTCCGATGAAGGCAAGATAGTTATAAGACCCGTAAAAGGCGGGGTAATGCTGTATCTTCCAGAAGATGCCCCCATTCAGGCTGCCCGGGGCGAAGATGCGCTGAAAAAGATGGGGCTGTAAAGGCTATGAATCGGATATTCCTGCAACCTTAAAAACATGGACAGGGTTTCGTCTGCCCTTGACTTTTATTGCCGGAAGCTCGCTGCAATTAAATTTATCTTTTACCTTTTCATGGGTTGCTGCGGATATTAGAATCTCCCCTCCAAGAGCAGACGACTGAATCCTGTCGGCTACATTTACAGTATCGCCTATGACTGTGTAATCCATCCTCTTTTCCGACCCTATATTCCCGACCACTGCCTCGCCTGTGTTTATGCCGATGCCTATGGAAATCGGGGCTTCGCCCTCTGCCCTTCTTAGCATATTAAATTTTTCTATTTCCTTCTGTATCTCTATTGCCGCACCGACTGCCCTTTCTTCGTCATTATCCGATTTTATCGGGGCGCCGAAGACTGCCATTACATTATCCCCGATAAATTTATCGAGGACACCCTCATACTTAAAGATTATATCCACCACCATATTGAAATATTCATTTAGGAGCGCCACCACATTCTCCGGTTCCATATTTTCCGCAAGCTTGGTAAATCCCCTAACATCGGCAAAGAGGACGGTTACATGCTGCCTTTCCCCTTGCAGTTTTATCTGCCCCTTCCCTGACAATATCTTTTCTACCACCTGCCGTGCTACATACTTGCCGAAGCTCTCCTTGACAAACTCCGCTTCGGTAATATCGTCCACTATAATCATATAGCCGACCGGCTTTCCATTCCCGTTGAAACAGGTATCCCCTTTTATGTATCTGTGTATTACTTCTCCCCTATCTATAAGCCTGAACTTTGTCCTCGGGAGACTTCCAAGATTTTTCATAATCATATAAAAGAAATCGAAGGGGATGCCGTCAATGTGGGCGAAAACCTCCTCTATCTTTTTCCCTATTGCATTTTCGGCAGGTATTCCATGGATGGTCTCCATCGCCTTATTGAACTTCACGATTCTGTAGTCCCTGCCCTCTATGAACATAAGTCCCGATGTCATACTCTGTATGATATTCTCGCTCATCTGCCTCATATCTCCGAAATCATTCAAATTCATATTTCCTCCTTTTATATAAAAAAGATTTTCTTCTTTGCGCCTGTCCAAACATCGAAGCTTACGGTATTAGGCTGTTTCCCGCCCATATCTTCGTCCCTCCCGTATTGTTTTAAGCTCGATAAAATCGGGGGGCTGGTCAATCTCGATAGTTTTTGTAATCCTGTTTCGCCATGTGCCTGTATTAATGTAAATCACCTCTTTCCCATTTATATTATCCATAGGAATTTGCAAAGGCGCATGTGTATGCCCGTATAAAATAAACTGAATCTTGCCGTTGCTTTTCCAAATCGGCTCTTCTTTGTATGCTGCGATAGCGAGGGGGGATTTCTCGGGATTAGGAGGCTCATCGCTCAGCCCCATGAGGGATGGAAGCAGGTTTTCGGCGCCAAATATATCTATGGACAAATCGGCAAACCAGTTCAGCCATCGGCTGCTTGCAAGGCGAAGCTTGATGTTATTGTAGGTTTTAGAATTACGCACAAAATCAATATCGAGAAGCTCCTCGGCTGTCTGCTTAAATGCCTTGTTTAATGCCTTTTTGACCTTTTTATCCTCTTCTTTATCAATCCTGTAGCCTATCCATTCTATGACTTTCTTTAAAGGACGGATATTGTCTATATCCTTTACATGCTCGACCAGTTCATCAAAAGTCCGGGCGTCTATCTCCGGGTATTGTCCTCTCAATGAATTTAAGATATATGGAAACTTAACCGCAAACTCAGTTGTCAGCACATCGCCAATCGGCGCCTCAAGACTTCTCGTCTCTGTATTACTTACCGCATAATTCCATTCGTCGAATTGATGCCCGTGTCTGGCGCAAACTCCGTAATCCTCGCTTATAAAGTCATATTTATATTTTCCACCCGGCGCAAAACTACTGTTACCGATATTAAGTATTTTTTTCAATTCAGCCCTTACCGAAGGATAAAGATTGCAAAGACGGTCGTGGTTGCCGGGCGTATATATAATCTCGACATTGGCATCCAATCCATATTTTTCCTTAAGCCGAGACTTAAATTCTCTGAATAATTTGAAGGTATCCTGATTTTTGTTCTGGACATCTCCAAGTATCTTCAGGCATTGCCGTTCCGTAATGCTGTTAGGCTGGGGATTTGGAATATCCTTCAGTCCATTTCTTCCCCAAGGACGGTCGTCAGGAGCAGCGTCAAACCACTGCTCGCTGCGGATTAAATCAACAATATCGCCGAGGAGCAAGAGCTTTATCTCCTCTACACCTTTATCCTTTGCAATAGAGGCGATATCCGAGAGAAATACATCCTCGAATGCGCCATAAGGTAAATTGTGCTTTCCGGCAGTTTCATCCACAAAATGCAAATCGCTGATAACTACAAGCATTTAATTCACCTCCTTCATGTTCTCTTTCCGTATTGTTATAAAGAGATACAGAAAAGAAACGGTAAAATACACCATGATAATCAGCCATCCTATGCCAAAGTCATAAGGATTATTCCATGCTGCCTCCATACTACCTCTATCATAGTGGTATTGCCGATATGTGCCGACAAGTGTAAATGCAGGGTAGTTTAAAATCACAAGGAGAGAAACTGCGAGAAGGAGAGATACATAAGCAGGTCTTAAATATTTTTCTTTGCCTGTAATTATCCACCTGTAGCCAATAACATGCCCGATATATGCACCTAAGACGATAGCCATAATAAATAATGGATAGAGCATTGCATTATAAAGGTGAAAGAGAGGTTTCTCGACCCTCTCGGTCCAATACATCTGCTCCCATCCGGGCCAGCCAACGAGGAGAAATATGCCGGCAGGGGCTATCACAAAGCCTGCAAAAAATACAGACCTGAATAGAAATTTGTAATAAATTGCCGGATACTTGTCTGCGGATTTTTCAGCCTCTCCCTTTATTGACCTTCTTCCAATATCCAGAAAAAACTGGCTTGCAATAAATGCAGCAGGTATATCTATCTGAACCATAATATAACCTCCTTTCTATCCAATTCTTTTTTCTCTAACTATTTTGGAAATGTCCATAGATATGTATCTTCTGAAAATCCTGCAAGGAGCGCCTTTTGTCGGAGTTTTTGAGCCTCATCGTAATTCAGATTTGCGCCTATGACAACGGCATAATATAGATTCTCTCCATAAGGGGCATACACATCCGCCTTGAAATCCTTCCATTCTTTGGCAATTAATTGTGCCTGTTTTTTAGCATCTTCTATCTTTAGATGCGAGCCTACGATTACAAACCACACATTTTTAGAAGCAGAACCGGTTAACCCTCTCCAGAGCTGTTGTGATGAGGTCTCTTTTTGAAGTGAAAAAGTTTTTATTCCATCTTTCACGGCTTGTTGTGCATAAGCTGAGGGAATAAAGAGGGCAGAAACAGTGGTCGTATCGCCATGCTTGACATCTGCTTTAGGGGCTTCTATTTTTGTCCCATTGAGCAAAGCCGTTATTATAGCAGGCGCCACTATGCCCAGCTCAAAAAGCTTTACAGGGCTATTCTCATCTTTATGGAGAAAGGCTACAAGGCCTCCGAGATAGAAAAGGATTATAACTCGGATTGCATATCCAAGAATTACGAATGGTGCGAGATTAACGAAAAGTAGATTGACATCTATAACCAACAGATTCATTACAACGGGGGTAAGCGCCCCCAATCCGCCGATTATAATCTTCTGACGAGTTTTCATATTCATGCCCTCCTTTTATCACATTTATTTTTCTGGTAATTTCTATCAACATCTCGAATATTTCTTTTTCCTCCTCCGATTTCATAAATCTCTCGGGTAGGGGAGGCTTTTCCCTTCCCATATTTGTATACATCTCAAAACCCATCGGATTGTAAGGGAGAAGGGATATATTTTCTGCGCCGGTGTCCTTTAAAAACCCGACGATTGCCGATAGATTACTGTGGGTTGCGGTAATATCTGGGATGAGCGGAGTTCTCGGATGAACCTCAATATCTTCTTTAGTCAGTCGTTTAAAGTTATCGAGAATCTTCTGATTGGATTTGCCTGTAATCTTTGCATGAGTCTCTGTATCTGCAATCTTAATGTCATAATATATGAGGTCTAAGTATGGGAGTATCTTCCGGCTGAATGTTTCGTATTCAAAATACCCGGATGTCTCGATGGCTGTATGGATATTGTTCGACTTCAATATCCTTAGCAAAGATTCGATATAATCGGGATACATTGTGCATTCGCCGCCTGAAAGGGTTACGCCCCCGCCCGAATGATTATAAAATGCACGGTCTCTTAAAAGAATCTCGGCAAGGTCTTCAACCTCATAATATGAGCCTATGAGCCTTAGTCCGTTTCCAGGGCAGACCTTCGCACACATTCCGCAGGCATTGCACTTATTTCTGTTAATGCGCCCATACAGCATAAAGTCTATTGCGCCGACAAGACAAACTTCCCCGCACATCCCGCAGTAAATACAATCCCTCTCTGAAAAGGTAAGTTCAGCCCCTGCCTCTTGAGTCTCAGGATTATGGCAGAAGACACACTGAAGCGGACACCCCTTAAAAAAGACTACACTCCGAATACCGGGTCCATCCTCAAGACTGTGTCGTTTTATATCTACTATGAGAGGATAATTGTTCATAAAAATTTGTTTCCCCTGTAGTATTGTGATACCCTTTTCTAAAATAAAGAGGTAATGCTATGTCCAGAGTCATAAATGCTATTTTTGAAAATGGTGTTTTTAAGCCACTTCAAGATGTTGACATCAAAGAGCATGAAAAGATTGCGATAAAGATAATCTCCCTCGATGAGTGGCATAATCGCTTTAATCGAATAATAGAGAAGATACATAAAAGAGCCGCACAATATGCCCCTGAAGATATAGAAACCGATATTTCCCTCGCCGTAAAAGAATCCAGAAAAGAAAAGTATGGCAATTAGAGCAGTTATTAACACCAATATTTGGGTCTCTGCCTTAATTAATCCCTTCGGATTTCCTGCACAATTACGAAAAGCCTTTGAAGATGGGGTATTCGACATTATCATCTCGCATCCCTTGATTGAGGAGCTTGCAGATGTTCTCAACCGTCCGAGAATAAAAAACAAATACGGAATTACCAATGCTGATATAGAGGAGCTTATTATACTCATCGAAGATCGGGCAGAAGGTGTTTTGCTTTCGGAAGATATTGCTGTCTGCCGAGATAAATATGATGACTTTGTCATTGAAACAGCAATCAAAGGACATGCAGAATTTCTTGTTACAAGGGACGATGATATTAAGTTTGATAAAACGGTCTCCTCTTTTTTGCTGCAATATGGTGTAACAGTTATTTCCTTAGCAAAATTTATAGCTATCATAAAGAAGACCTAATATCTATAACCTAAATTGAGCGATTCTTGGGTTAAGTGCTTGTCTGACCTGTTATTGCGAGAACCCAAAGGGTGCGAAGCAATCTCCTATCATCGATTGAGATTGCTT
>CAYMMR010000090.1:0-9437 GCA_964391545.1 uncultured Nitrospinota bacterium
TACTATAATAAGCCGACACAGGAGGGATTATACCGGCATTATAAGACTATAGCGGAATCGGTAGATATTCCACAATTTTTGTATAATGTTCCTGGGAGGACGGGCGTAAACATGCTTCCCGATACTGTTGCGAGGCTATCAAAGGTGAAAAATATCGTCGGCATAAAGGAGGCAACCGGAGATTTAAGACAGGTGAGCGATGTGATAGCGCTCTGCGGCGATAATTTTATCGTCCTCTCCGGCGATGATTTTACTACATTCCCTTTGCTTGCTATAGGGGGTAAGGGGGTTATATCGGTTACTGCCAATGTTGCTCCAAAAGATGTAGCCTCCATGTGCAGCGAATATTTTAACGGTAATATAGGGAAGGCAAAGGGATTGCATTTTAAGATGCGGCAATTAAATGATGCCATGTTTTACGAGACAAATCCTATTCCTGTTAAAACTGCCCTTTTATTGATGGGGAAGGTTTCTGGAGAGATGAGGCTGCCGTTATGTTCTATGTCAGAAAAGAATCTTGAGAGGCTGAAGGGTGTAATGAAGGGATACGGGTTGATATGATTAAAGCAATAGTTACCGGCGCTGCGGGAAGGATGGGCAGCAGGATAATAAATATAATAAACGAGACCGAAGGCATAGAGCTTGTTGGCGCTACGGAGCAAAGAGGCTCTAAATTTATAGGGAAGGACTCGGGGGAAGCGGCAGGGATAGGGAAAAACGGCATTTCTATTTCCGACGATATTGCCGTGTTTATAAAGGGCTGCGATGTAATCATTGATTTTACATCTCCTGCCTCCGCGATGGAGCATCTTTATACGGCAGCAGAAGAGAAGAAGGCTATTGTTATCGGAACTACGGGGTTTTCCAAAGAACAGCTCGATAAAATAAAAAACATTTCGAAGGAGGCACGGTGTGTCCTTTCGCCCAATATGAGTGTAGGGGTTAATGTGATGTTTAAGTTGATTAAAGATGCGGCTGCTATAATTGGAGAGGAATACGACATAGAGATAATCGAGGCTCACCACAGGATGAAGAAGGATGCTCCAAGCGGAACTGCCATGAAGATGGCGGAGATAGCCGCCAATTCTCTTAAAAGAGACCTGTCGAGGGTTGGTGTCTATGAGAGGAAAGGAAATATCGGCGAGAGAAAGAAGGATGAGATAGGCATTCAGACGATAAGGGCAGGGGATATTGTAGGCGAGCATACGATTATTTTCGGAGGGCTCGGCGAAAGGCTTGAGATTAGCCATAAGGCGCAAAGCAGGGATAATTTTGCCAGAGGGGCGGTAAAGGCTGCAATGTGGATTATTGACAAGCCTTATGGAATATATGATATGCAGGATATTTTAGGATTAAAAAAATGATTTTTAAGGAAGGTTCGGATATATTTGTAAGGGTAGGGGGTATCAGCTTTAAAGGGAAAATATACTCTGCAGATGAACAGGCTAAAAGGCTTAATATAGAAGTGCCTCTCCAGTGGCTGTATAGTTTTGCCACAGTAGATAAAGGGAAAGAATGCTCCATTATATATAAGCCTGATACAGAAAAGAATTATGTAACAGGGGTAAGCAGCGTTATCGAGAAGATGCTGAGCTCTTCCCCCCCCTTATTGGGATTGCACATTCCAGAAAAAATCGAGGAGCGAAAGGAGCTTCGCAAATATAAGAGAATAGGGGTATCTATATTTACAGGCATTACCCATAGAGAGGAATTGGTAGACGGACATTTGGTAGAAAAACAGTTAGACGGCACTGTGGTTGATATTAGTATTGGAGGCTGTCTGGTATTAGCCGGCAGTCACTTTGAGAATGGAGAGTTTCTGGTTCTTAACTTCGGCATTCGAGAGGATGAAGAATTAAAGATAAGATGTCAGGTAAGAAACAGCAGACCCTTTTACGAAAGCAGGCTGTATCTATACGGGGTGGAATTCGTAAATTTAGAGGAAGATGTAAAAAATAAGCTGGAGAATTTTATTGCCTCACTTACATAGTTAAATGAGATTCTTTGCTTCGCTCAGAATAAATAAACCTCACTGATAGTGAGATTTATTTATCTCTCTACAAGTTTGTCCCTCTCCATATTCCACTTTACCCAATCCAATTTCATATCTTCTTCTAACGAGAATTTTTCCTTTTTCCTCGTGCCGTCCGGGGCTATCGTAAACTGCTGGAGCGCGCCGATAATTTCTATCCATTCATCGAGTGTTACCTGTTTAGGACCCTCTATCTGCGATGGTCCGGGAACGGGCTGGGGTCCGCCGACTGCCTGCGGCTTTGGAATTTCATAAGGCGGGTTTGCAACCTCTATCTTGCCTTCGTAGACCCTTGTCAGATATGAATTATCCTTTTCCATGTCTATCCTGTAAATGGTTCCCCTCACGCCTGCTACCGCTACCTTTGTCTCTACTTTAAACTCGGAATCCTTCTTTGCAAATTTGGATACATTTCCGTAGAATTTACCGAAGAGTAATTTTACATTCGTTGCCCCCCCTTTTTCCCCTTTTTGAGATTTAAGTTGTGTGATTATGAAGGAACTGTTTTCCGAAAAGCGCATCATGCTTTTGTCGGAAAGGGTAAGCTCCAGCCTTGCCTTTTCGAGTGTCTTTACCTCGTCCCCTTCTTTAAGTATTTCATCCTTTTTCAGCGGATTCCACTTTGTATCGTCCTTCTTTTTATACTCTGCCTTGCCTTCAAGTAATGAAATAACTGCGCTATCGGTTTTTACCTCTATCTTTGCGTAAGCAAATTCATAAATAAAGATGCAAGATGCAAGACACAAGATGCAAGATGTAAGGATATTAAAAGACTTGAAACTTGAAACTTGAAACTTGTAACCGTTTTTCATAGTGGTGTCACCCTCATATCTATTTTATTGGCAGAGAGCCCTATAATCTCTACCTTAAAGGTTTCAAAATTTTTCATGGCAAGCTCTTCTGCCATTGCTTGGGCGGTCGTTCTCGTCTCCACATCAATAACCGCTACTCCGGCGGTAAAACTCCGCTGATTCAGCTTTTGGACGCCGCGAACCTGCGTCTGAATTACTGCTTTAAATTTGTTGAGAGCCATAAAGTCTATCCCCGATATAATCAATTGAACGGTTGCCTGTCCCACTACTTCTCCGCTCCATTTGGCGATAATCTGGTCAATGAGCTGGGAGGATATTTTTTCGCTTGCCTTTTTTATTGCTATAGCCCCCCCGGATGTTTCGTCTAAGTGTGCGGTCGCTCCCTTTTCGCTGGCAGTGGCGAGTATCTCGCCTGTATCCGTCCTTACAGCCCTTGCAGTTAAAGATGCCTGTATGGATTTCATCTCTGTCCCTGCAATGCCTTTAGCCGCAGTTTTTGCAATGGCGCTCCCTATTATAACGACTTCTGCGCCGTATTCGAGCCCTATCGCCGCCGCTGCGCTGTCATCGCCTCCTATTGCCTGTAATGCCATGCTCCTCTTCATACTCTTTTTAACCGTAGCCTGGTCTACGAAATTGAATCCCTTTTCCGTGAATTTTTGAATTATAGCCGTCTCCGATTCCGAGAGGGCTGCAGAATATCCTGATTCCGAGCCTCCGATTTTTTCATCTATGATTACCATCATTCGGGGCTTGTTTTTTCTCTCGAGTAAAAGCCCGATGGCTCCGAGGTCGTTTTTAATATCTCCGATGGAGACATCTGACTGAATAGTAACCCTTAAGATTTCCTGAGTCATATCGGGTCTTTCCGAGAGAATCGAATATTTTTTTATATACCCCTGACTCTTTGTATATATCTCGTCGCTTATGAGCTGATATTTGTCAACCAGTGTCTGAGCCTGCACAAGCGTTCCAACCGCCTGCTCCACTGCCTTACGCAAGGCATCGTTGACGGCATTGTCCTTTGCAATTGCAAGGTCTCCTTTAATAATTGCGCCTATGCCTTCGACGGTAATAGTGGTTACTTGCTGGGAATATGAGTATGAAACACAGAAGACAGAAGACAGAAGACAGAAGACAGAGTAATATAAGAATTTTTTCATAATCATTTAACAAAAAGGGATAAGAATTGTAGAACCTTATCACCATTAAGGAGGATAAGCACTATTATCAATATATACATGCTGCGGTCAATTTTTTTGTCGAGATTCAATATCTCATTTTCCAGTCTGTGAATATCTTCTTTAAATTCCTCTCTGAATTTGTATATGTCCTCCCTTGTAGCTACCCCTTCCTTTGCAGATTCTGTTAATATATCTACCACCTTTTTTGCCTTATCTTCTTTTAGTCCAAGCTCTTTAAATATTTCGTAAACTTCTATAACATTTGTAGTCATATATTACCTCTTTTTACTGTGGGTTTTCGGGCGTCTCGATAACCTCTGGCCCCTCCTTTATTTCAGGTTTTTTTTCTTCGGAGACAGCGGGTGCTGAAGGAGCAACAATCTTTTGAGCCTCGGGCTCGTGCGAAACGGCTTTCGGTAAAGTCTCTGCCGGCAGCGCCGCCGGTTTTATCTCTACAGGCGCAGCAGGAGGTTTTGCGATAATCTTTTCCTCTACAGGCGGTGGAGGCGGTGCAGCCGGAATCTTTATTTCCGGCAAAGACGGCTTCTGGACAACCTCTTTTGTCTTTAATTCTATTTCAGGAATCTCCGTTCTCTGCCCGCTTTTTATAATTATTGCAGGAGGTAGATTTACGGCATCGTATTTATCCGTAAGAATCTTTAACTGATATGTTCCCGATAGGACGCCCGAAAAGGAAAATCTTCCGCTTTTTTTATCCGCCTTTGTGCCGGCATATAATTTCCCTCCGCTCTCGAGGACGATGCCGACATCGGTATCATGGAGATTGACAGCGCCCCATATAGAGCCGAGTTGGAGATGGTAATTTGTAACAATTTTGTTAGACATATCTTTTACCGCCTCGCGAACCTTTGGCAGCCCTTCTGCAGATACATTCTGCGCCGTGATTACCCTCCCTGTCGCAACATCCACCAGTCTCGAATCTATTTCTACAAGCTCTCCGAGCAGTGTTACGCTCCCCATTATAAATACATCTATGCCCATTATTTCGCCGAGTTTTTGCGCAGATTCGAGGGCGCCTGTCTGGCTTAAGGACTGCTCCTCTATAATCTTTTTAAGCTGCTCCCTTTCCACTACATCGAAATATGCCAAGTTTACCAGAGAGGTGGTTAGAAATTCCGCTATGGCATCCCCGAATCCACCTGCCTTTGCCTTTTCGCTCGCCTCTTTAAAAGTGAATACCGCAACCCGTGCCTTCTTTGTTACGCCGACAATCTCTGCGGCAACAGATTGAAATTCGCTCATTGGGCTTGAAAGCTTTTCCGCATCTACAGCCTTAATTCCGTAGGTATAGGTCAGCCCCTCTTTTATATCTTTATCCGAGTATACATTTTCTTTTACGGACGCAGCCTCGATGAGCTGGTCTGTTTTTGAATCCTTCTTGTAGATGATATAGCGGTCCATATCCGGCTCTGTATTTTTATCCCATGAAGCGGTAATTTTACCATCGCCATAAGACAGCTTTAAGCCCTTTGGCGCCGCCGGCGGGGTGAAAAGGATGCCTGCCTTTTCTTCTTTTTTTGCAGCCGGCGAGGAAAATTTAAACATTTGTATATTTTTCAACTCAGAGTCAACCACATATATTTTATCGAAAGAATCAACGAATATCCCCTTTGGCTTCATGAACTGCCCCCTGCCGCTCCCCTTGCTTCCTATGGCAGTTATGAATTTTCCATCCGCCGAGAATTTCTGTATGCGGTAATTTTCAGGGTCTGCCACCAGTATGTTTCCGCTGCTGTCAACGGCTATCTTTGAAGGGTTCTCGAATTGACCGAACTCTCTCCCCTCTGCGCCGAATCTGCCTATGAAATTTCCCTCTGCGCCGAATTTCATAATACTGTTCTTTTTTGAGTCAACAATAAAAATAAATCTATCCATATCTATGGATATGCCGGTAGGCGAATAAAATTCATTGTCTTTATCGCCGTATTTGCCGAAGGTTTTTAAGAATATCCCGTCTTTGCTGAATATCTGAATTCTGTAGTTCCCCGTGTCCGCCACATATATCCTTCCGAGGCTGTCTATAGCCAGCCCTTCGGGATACCTGAAGAAGCCCGGCTCTTTACCATGCGAGCCGAAGGAAAACAGAAATTTTCCCATGCGGTCGAGGACAAGGATGCGGCTGTTTCCGGTATCGGCGACTATGATATTTCCGTCAGGCGCAACTCTTATGTCTCCGGGATTTGAAATCTTCTGTTTTTCTTCCCACTTCAATTTCGAAAAACCGTCCTGAAGGAAATAATAAAAGCTGAGGTCATCCCCCTTTTTATCGCCTATGATTATCCTCTCCTTTTCAACAAAGATAGAAGACGGCTCTTTCAAGAAATCTTTTTCATTAGGCGCAATGGTGCCGAGATATTCCAGTATCTCCTGAGGAAAGGCAGGGGTAGATATAAGGATGAAAAGCCATAGAAATGCTGCTGTTCTGCTACAAAAACTCATAAAGGTAAAGGTAGAGGTGAAGGTAAAGTTTTTTCTATTACTCTACCTGTGCCTCTACCTGATAATTTTTAGAAAAACTTCAATTCGTCCTTAATCTTCCTTATAATAAGAAGCGCATCTGCGCCTGAAACAGGATTTTTCGGCTTAAACTCTCCTGTGGTTAAGTCTTCCGCCTGCATTATGCCTCTTGCATTGCATACCTCGATGGCATTGAAGAACCACTGGTCCGCCCTCACATCTGGAAAATGGGGCTGGCTGCCGATAAATTTCGTTGCGAGGGATTCATCGCCTGAAACCTTTATCAGAATATCCTCAACCATAACGGCATACTCAACCTTCGTTATCGGCTGGTTGGGGTGAAAGGTATGGTCTGGATAAGGCTCCAGTCCCCTGATACCGAGTCCTATTGCCGCCTCCATATCCGTTCTTAAGACATGATTCTCGATATCTGTAGCAGGGGCAGACTTAGACAATTTATCAGCCTCGAATTTCTGCGGGCTTGTCGGCGATTTAAAGCTGGTATCGAAGGTCTTAACCCCTCTCTTTTTAAAGAGCTTTTCAAGCTCAAGCTCCTGAACGAATAATGCAGAAAGGTCCGCCCTCGTTATCTTGTCAGCCAATGCAATCATGACGCCTATCTTTGTTCCCGGTGCAGCCCTCTGTATCTTCTGAACAATCTCCCATTCCTTATTCGCATCGGCTACAAGGTCTTTATTTATCTCAAGAACCTTCTTGAACATATCTCCTGCCTTACCAACCCCTTCCATTGTCTGGCTGAGCTTGTATGCAATACCCATGTAATAATACGGGGCAGGATTGGCGGCATCTTCTCCTATAGCTTTTTTAAACTCTTTCTCGCAGTTGGAGAGCCAGTCTTTACCTCTCTCCATGGAATATAGTCTTACCATTCCAGTATGGGCATCTGTCTTATGCTCCTTTGTCTTTGCCAAATCAATAGCCTTTTCCATGCTCTCGAATGCCTTTTTAAAATCTTTTTTATATCCGTAAGCCAACCCCGTTCCTGCATGGGCAGGCGGATATTTCGGGTCTAATTGGATTGCCAGTTGAAACTCCCTTAATGCGCCGTCGTAATCCTCTTTCTGAAGGAGCTTGTTCCCGCTGAATACATGATGGTCAGGTGTGTCGAGGACAGACTCCGCCTTTCTCTTAGGCGCCTCGCATGCGGTTATAAAACCGAAGAACAGGAGAAGCAGCCCCCCTGAAAGTATCCGGTTAAAAAATTTATTTTTCATAAAATCTCCCTCTAAGAGTGTTAAGTGTTGAGTGTTGAGTAGTTAAGAGTAAATCTCTCTTAACACTAACCACTTATCACTTTACACTGGTTTTATAGCACAATCATAACCTTGCACTTCTCTATGAATGTCATATTCTCGGCATTTGCCCTTATCTTGCCTGCATCCGCATTGCTTATAATAATATCAGCCTTGCCCTGTCCCGAAACCTTTACTCCCTTTACTATAATAGGGGTAGCGGTTACCCTTGGATTATTCTGGGCTGCTGCGACATCTTTGCTGTATCCTGTCATTCCCTGCTCGATAGCCCATTCCCTGTTTACATAGGCAGAGCCGTATACCTCACGGCCGTCTTCATCTAATATTTTCGGAGCCATAGCAGGTTTTACGCCAAGCCCTCTTGCATCCACTATCAACCCTGAAAAAACCTGTCCTCCCTGGCTAAACTGGACAGGCGGGGGCTGCGGAGGCGTCCCTGGCGGAACTATCTGGTCGAACATAAGGCCGGTGAAATTGCCCTGCATAGGAAAGGTATACCACTGCTCTATAGTGCCGTCGTTTAAATATACAGGCTCACCCTCCTCTTTTAAGCCCCTTATCATACCCTCTACCTTTGTCCTTATGACATCGCTTTGCAATATGAAATTGTTTACTGTGGTCTCTGAAGTAACCTGAACCTCTTTTATTAATTCAAGAGCCTTTCTGTAGGCGTCTGCCTTTGTTACCCTTAATTGCTGCACCCTGCTCATTCCGGGAGTCTGGGCGCCCGGCTGCGGAGGGGCAATACCTTTTACCCTTAAAATCTGCTTACTGTAGTCAATACCGCCTGTTCCTGCCGGCGATGGAATAAATACATTGTCTCCATTTACAGAGAATGAATCTCCGGCAAAGACAAAGGCGGCTATCAATGACATCCCTAAAACAATAATACTTTTCCTCATAAAAACCTCCCTCCTAAGAGGGTCAAGAGTCAGGGGTCATGGGTCAAGTTTTCCTTGCCCCTTGCCCCTTGCCCCTTGCCCCTTATTTTATTGCCCTGACTATATCTCCAGCCTGAAATCCCATACCGGACGAAATAGTTGCTTCAGAAACTCTGTCGCTCTGATGACTGGTTACCATTATCTCCCCAATCTGCTTTTCCCTCTTGCCTATAACCCTTCCTGTCTCGGGGTCAACCAAATCCGCTCCTGCCCTGTATACGCCCATTTTAGAGCCTGGCGCTAATTTTGATTTTGTCCCGCCCCTGAAGATTACGGTGCTTCCTTCCATTAATAATATCCTGCCCTGAAAAGGTCTCTTATTCAACTCGTTAATCATCTCTTCGAGCGCCTTCGAAAGCGCATCTCTCAATGCACCATCTCTTAAACCCGTATCCGCAGTAGATGCAGAGCCGAATCCAAGAACCCCTCCTGTCTTTTTCTTGTATTCACCTGCGCCGGATTTTGCGACAAGGGATTTGCCTGAAGCTACATCTACGAGGGCATAATCCACCTGAACCCTCGCTACCTGTGTTTTAGAAGCGACAACCAGCATGTCAGAGCCTTCCTCTACCTCCGAGTATGCGGTTATTGCGCCGGATACCCTGTAGTCAAGGGATTCGAATCCTTCAGCAGCGCTTTTTTTGCCTGTTTTTACTGCTCCTGTCTGCTGAAGCTCGATGAGTTTATCCTGCTCCTTCATCTCCTCTTCTGTCAGG
>CAYMMR010000091.1:0-9399 GCA_964391545.1 uncultured Nitrospinota bacterium
CCCTGAATGATTCCCCGATAGAGACCTTCGGGGACAAGTCTATCAGGGGCAATAAGCAGGGGGGGCAGGGGGCTGGGGTATTTGATAATCCCAGATTTATTCTTGCCCTTTCTACCAATGAAATGGCGATGTATGATTTAGTTAAATTTCTTGTCAGGGTCGAAGACGCAAATGCAGAGGGGGCTGCATCGCTTCAACTCAGCGCTGCAGGGAGCTTAAAAAATTTAAAGGATGTAAGATTAAAAGGAAGACTCTCGGTAAGAGACGCGGGCTTTAAATTAACCTACCTGCCGGTGCCTGTTAAAAATCTTAATGCCGCAGCGGATTTTACAAGGAGCAAAATATTCATACCTTCGGCATCGGGAACAGTCGGGGACTCGCCTGTCAGGTTCAGCGCGAGCATAAAGGAGTTTGCAAATCCTTTGATTGAATTTGCCATGCAGGCATCCTCCGTAAATATCGATGAGCTTTTTCCTGCATCTTTAAATAAGGATAAAGAGGATGAAAAGAAAAAGGATACGCTATTCGAGAAAATTACATGGAGGGGGAAGGTTGCGGTAACTAAAGGGAAATTAAGGGGATTGCCGCTCGAAAGCATGATGTTCAATATATACTTCAATAAGGATATGATGAAGATAAAAAATCTTCTCTTCAAAGGATTTAATGGAAGCTATACGGGCAAGGGATGGATAGAGTGGGATAAGGCGGAAGGAACGGAGTTTTTTCTGGAAAACAAAATAATAAATATGAATATAGAAAGCCTTTATGAGAAACTGCCAAAGGCATTTCACGACCTGCACGGGAGGATAGATGCAAGCTGCAAAATAGCAGGAAAAGGAAAAGGGGCGGAAGATATAAAAAAGTCTCTAAAAGGAAACCTCTCGATAGCCATGCACAACGGGAGGATAAACAGGTTTCATATCCTCTCGAAGATATTTTCGTTATTGAATGTATACCAGATATTCAAATTCAAGCTTCCTGACCTGGTAACCGAGGGTATGCCTTACAATTCCATCCGCACGGTTTTTGAGATAAAAGAGGGCATAGCATCTTCGGAGGATATTCTAATAGACAGCGAATCGATGAGAATAACCGCCGTTGGAGAATTGGATATAAAAAACAAACGGATAGATATGACTGTCGGGGTGCAGCCGTTCCAGACTATAGATAAAATAGTTAGCAACATACCTTTGGCAGGGAGGATATTGACAGGCGATAAAAAGGCTCTGATAGTGTTTTATTTTATAGTAGAGGGCGATATGTCCGACCCTGAGGTAACGGCTGTCCCGTTAGAATCTCTGGGCGAGGGTATTTTCGGCGTAATAAAGAGGCTTTTGCTGACGCCGCAGGAGCTTATCTCCCCAAAAAAATGAACAAAATCTTTATCCGCAGATTTTGCAGATTACCGCAGATAACCCCCCTCTTTCCCCCCTTTATAAAAGGGGGGATGAAAGGGGGGGGTTAAAAAATCTGTATAATCTGCGTAATCTGCGGATAAATCAGGTTTTTGTTCTGTCATTTTTTGTTTGCAAAGTTAAGTATTTTCTGGTATATAGATTCAGTCTAAGATATTTAAATTCAATAGCCATAAGTTCTTATTCATAAAAAGGAGGTTTTATTATGCTTCATGTGGAGAGTATTAAAAAGATATATGCAGGTTATTCAAATGTATACGATGTAATATTCAAGCAGTTCTTTTATCCGAGGCAGAGGCATGTAATAAGGACAATGAATATAATGCCCGGCGATAAGGTGCTGGATGTGGGGGTTGGAACCGGATTATCTCTGCCTCTTTATCCGTCATCCTGCAATGTAGTAGGAATAGACCTTTCTGCCGAGATGCTGAAAAAGGCAAAGGAGAAAATCAGTAAATACAGGTTCGAACATATTGACCTGATGGAGATGGATGCATCGAATCTCCGTTTTGATGACAATTCCTTTGACCATGTAATAGCGACATTTGTAATAAGCGTTGTCCCCGACCCTGTTAAAGTTATAGCGGAGATGAAGAGGGTCTGCAAAAAGACAGGCAAGATTGTAATCGTAAATCATTTTCAGAGCAGCAATAAGATTGTTGCAAAGATAGAAGAATTTATAAATCCGCTCTGCTGCAAGATCGGATGGCGCTCTGACCTGTCGCTGGATGAATTGGTTACCAATGCCGACCTGGAGATAAACCATAAATACAAACTGAAAAAATTCGACCTCTGGAAGGTGGTATTTGCAGTAAATAATAAACCCTGCTGATTTACAGTGTGGAATGTAAAAACAAAGACTTGAACACGAATAACACGAATGGACAAATTGCACAAAGAATAGAAGATTACCTTTCCTTTATTCGTGATATTCGTATATTCGTGAAATTCGTGTTTCCGAGATTTTATAATCTTTCATGTATTAAATCTTGTATTTTGTTTATTATCTTCTCTCTTTTTTTTCTGCTCACACCTCTAAAAAGCGAACAAAATCCACAAAAATCGCCCGATTTGCCTTTTACCGAAGGGGAAGATCTTATATACGAGATAAGCTGGTTCGGCATACCCGCAGGAACAGGCAGGCTTCATATAAGCGAAAGAACAGTAAAGGAGGGTAGGGAGGTATTTCATATTGATTATTCTGCGGTATCTTCGGATTTTCTTTCCAGTTTTTACAGAGTTGAAGATAGGGCGGAGACATTTATGGATGCCGATGGTTTGTTTCCATGGAGTTTTAAGCTTAAAGTCCGGGAAGGCAGAACAAAAAGAGATGTAGAAACAATATTCGACCAGATAGGGCATAAGGCTGTATTTAAGAAGGATGGAGATAAGCCTGTAGAGGTTTCTATCCCTGCGGCTGTTCAGGATGCCTTCTCCTCTCTTTATTATCTCAGGACAAAAAATCTCATTGTCGGCGAAAAGGTAATCATAGATGTGTTTGAGGATAAAAAGAACTGGGAGGTGGAGGTGAATATCCTCAAAAAGGAAAGGATAAAGATATATTCAGGGGAAGCGGACACAATCCTTGTCAAGCCTTTATTAAAATATGAAGGCATATTTCAGAGAAAAGGGGATGTGTATATCTGGCTGACGGACGATGAAAAAAAAATCCCGGTTCAGGTAAGAACAAAGGTCATAATAGGCTCTATATATGCAAAGATTGTAAGTATGAACGGGGTTAAGGTAATTACATCTGTGAAATGAATTTCTTTGCCAATATCTCCGGCACCCTTGTCGGTTTAAGGGATTCGCTTTTTAAAGCAACCAGCAATATTTTTCCACCCACAAGAAGCTGTTCAGTCTCTTTATTAATTATTTCATGCTCAAAGGTAATAGTGGCACCTTTAATCTCTATAATTTTTGTTTTTATTAAAATCAGTTCGTCATATCTTGCCGGGGCATGGTAATCAATTTCTGCACGGCGTACAGCAAATATAATTCCCTCCTTTTTAAAATCAGCAACAGTATTTCCTGTATCACGGATAGTCTCTGTCCTACCCCTTTCCATCCATTCAAGATAAACAGCATAATAAACGACACCTTCAGCATCGGTGTCAGCATAAATGGGACGGAGAATTAATTCATTTGGCATAGCTTTTTAGAAAAAATTGTAGCATATTGATTAAAACGATACAATTTTATTTGACTCCTTCACCTAATTTGTATATAAATATCATATACAATAAAGCTAAAAAATGGATAATGGATATATTATCTTATATAGAAGGTTTTGAATGGGATGAATGGAATATTGAAAAAAATTGGGAAAGGCATAAAGTCACCAATATTGAATGCGAGGAGGTATTTTTTAATGAGCCTCTTATCGTCACGAAGGACGAGCCGCACTCCATAGTAGAAGTTCGCTATTTTGTATTAGGTAAAACCGATAAGGAAAGGTTGCTTTTTATAGTATTTATAATAAGAGGTAAAAAGATAAGAATTATATCAGCAAGAGGTATGAGTAAAAAAGAGAGGAGAATTTATTATGAGCAAATTAAAAAAGATTCCCAAATTCATGAATGAGAAAGAAGAGCAGGAATTCTGGTCAACCCATGATTCTACAGAATACATAGATTATTCAAAGGCAGAAAAGGCAGTGTTTCCCAAATTAAAGCCTTCTTTAAAGACCATTTCCATCAGGCTGCCGGAATCGCTTATTGAGCATTTGAAACAATTGGCAAACAAAAGAGATGTTCCTTACCAATCACTATTGAAGATATATTTAATGGAGAGAGTAGGAGAAGAATTGCACACAATTATGACAGATAAATAAAGGGTTAGAAAATATGTAACTATTCAGCGAATATCTGAGATGTCATAAAAAAATTCTAGAAAATATTTAAACGGATTATATTTCACTCAAGAATCTCTTTTATCTTTTTCTTCTCAACCTTTCTGCTGTATCCCTTCTTTCCCTTTTTAGTTGAATGGGGTTTCTGGACAGGCTTTATTCCCCAAGTCTTTCTTATTTTTATTTTTCGCATGTGACGAGCTTTACAGATTCGTATATAATTTCCACCATCCTGTGAATTTCATCCTTTGTGCTGGAGAGTGGCGGGAGGAGTATCACGATATTTCCTATAGGTCTTATTATAAGTCCTCTATCCCTTGTCTCTCTTGCAATCTTTATCCCTATCTTTTTTTCCAATGGATACGGTTTTTTAGTCTCTTTATCCATTACAAGCTCTATACCCAAAATAAAACCGCACTGTCTTATGTCACCAACATTTTCAAGGTTATAAAATTTTATAAGTTCATCTTTAAGAAATAGTATTTTATCCTGTAATGAGTCAAGAATCTTTTCCTTTTTAAATAAATCTAAATTTGCAATTGCAGAAGCACAGGCGAGGGGATTTCCTGTATATGTATGCCCATGAAAGAATGTCTTAAATTCGCTGTATTCACCGAGAAATCCTTCATATATCTCCTCTGTCGTAATAGTAGCAGCCAGAGGCATATAACCGCCTGTAATACTCTTTGAAAGTAATAGAATATCAGGAGGGACATTCTCATGTTCACAGGCAAACATCTTCCCTGTCCTCCCGAATCCAACCGCCACCTCATCTGCTATCATTAATATATTATACTTCGTGCATATCTCCCTTACCCTTTTTAAAAAGCCCTCAGGTGCGGTAATAATCCCTCCTGGCATCATTACCTTTGGCTCAATTATCAGTGCTGCGACCTTATCTCTATTTTCAGAAACAATCCGTTCTAGTTCATTAACACATGCAAGACTACACTCGGGATATGTTTTTTCTATAGGGCAACGGTAGCAGTAAGGCGGAGGTGCAAATATTGTTTCAAATAACAAGGATTTAAACATGCGGTGAAAGAGGTCAATCCTGCCGACACTGACTGCACCGATTGTATCTCCATGATAGGCATTGTAAAAGGCTATAAATTTCTTTTTACTCTTAAAATTTTTCCCCTTCTGCTGCCAGTACTGGAATGCCATCTTTATCCCTGACTCAACAGCGGTGGAGCCGTTATCGGAATAAAAAACCCTCTTTAAGCCCTCAGGTGCAATATTAATCAACCTTTCTGAAAGCTCAATTGCGGGGACATTTGATAAACCGAGAAGTGTGGAGTGAGAAATTTTATTTATTTGTTTTTTTACTGCCTCGTCTATCTCCCTCTTTCTGTGTCCATGAATATTTACCCAGTAGGAGGAGTTTCCGTCAAGATATTTATTGCCCAGAGTATCATAAAGATAAACACCATTACCCCTCTCGATGATAACTTGTTCTTCCTTTACCCAGTCCATCATCTGTGTAAATGGATGCCAGAGATGTATCTTGTCAATTTCCGATAGTCTCAAAGTTTGCAGTCTGTTTTTATCTTCTCCTCTCCCCTTGCCCCTCTCTCCCTCTCCCTCTGGGAGAGGGTTGGGGTGAGGGAGGGCGAGGGGGGCTATTTTAATATTTTTCAAAAATCCTCTTTTAAGCCCCCCTACCTTACAATGAGGAATATCTATTGATGAAATATAAGGCAAAGTTCCAAGAATTTGGACTCCAGAAAGTTTTTCTATAATAGAGGGATTTGTCTTTTCTGCCAGCCCTTTCTTCTTTTTCTTTGTCTCATTAAAAATAATTCCAATTATATCTATGCCAGACTCTTTTGAGTGTTTTATAGTCAGGAGAGTATGGTTTATTGTTCCAAGATCGGGGCGGGAGACAATGATAATAGGTATGTTAAGCTCTAAAATAAGATTGGATACAAAGTAATCTTCAGTTAAAGGGACAAGGAGACCTCCGATGCCTTCCACAATTACTATCTCATGCCTTTTGCATAATTCCTTATAGGCATTTTTGATGGAGAAAATATCAATCTTTACCTCTTCAATCTCTGAAGCGGTTAATGGAGCCAAAGGGCTTTTAAAATAATATGGATTTATAAGCTCGATCTCGTCCTTTACACCCGCTGCCCTGATTAAAAAATCGGTATCTTTCCTTTCCCCGCTCTGTAGGGGCTTCATAATACCGACATCCAAGCCCTTATGCTTTAGGGATAAAGCAAGACCAGCAGATACAACAGTCTTCCCAATCCCTGTATCGGTCCCTGTAATGAAGATACCTTTCATTTCCACCCCTTTGACGAAACCACTCTGTATGTTGCCCTGATACCCTGGAATATTCCGTATTTATTTTTGTAAATATCTATCATCTCCTTCATAACACCTTTTATCCCCATTCCATTGGTTTTTACAAAATAGGAATGGTTTGCTCCTATGTATTTGAGGGTCTTGAGCAGTGTCTCTACATCGGAATAATACCTCACCTCATCCCTCTCCTCAAGAGACACATCCTTAAACCCAGCCGATGTCATAAAAAATTTTAGTTCCTCTGCATTATTAAATTTTTTAAAAACAGGGGGCGTATCCGTGTAAAACAATCTGAAGGCTGTTTCAAAAGACTCCTTCAACTCATACAGAGAACCTTCGCCAAGAGTTGTCAGATAGACATATCCATTTTCTACCGTTACTCTATACATCTCTGTAAGTGCCTTTTGCAAATCCGACACCCATTGGAGCATCAAGCCTGAAACTACTATGTCAAAGTGTTTTGAAGGATAGGGGAGCAATTCCGCATCGGCAGTAGTCAGGTAGAGATTTGAATGCCAGTTCCCCGCTTTCGCGAGGACAAGCCTCTTCCTTTGCGCAAACACGGACATGCCGTGGGCAATATCACAGGCAAATATTTTTGAGGTTTTATACTTATTCGATAGATTAAGGGCGATGTTTCCTGTCCCTGTCCCTGCATCCAGTATCCTTTTAGGCTGCAAGTTTCTGCTGTATATTTCAGAGAGGAGAAGATTGGCAATCTCTGTTTGAAAGGATGCAAACTTATCGTAAGTAACGGCGCTTTTTGAAAAGGATTTTTTTATAGATGATTTATCAATCATAAAATAAAAAGATTAAGGAGAAATGGAGAAATAGTGGGAAAGGGTGAAAAATATTTCTCCTTTTCTCCATGCCTCCCCTTTCTACTTATTATTTTCAAATATTTTAGTCAGTGAAAATCCGTGGCTATAAATTCCTTTATCTCTTTATTGACCTTCTCAGGTTGAGTCAGAAACGGTGCATGGCCTGCGCCTTTTAAAATCACTAACTTGGAATCCTGCATCTCCCCTGCCATATACCTGCCTGCGCCGGTAGGGCATATTTTATCAATATCGCCGTGGACAATCAATACCGGAGCTTTTATATCCTTCAGCCTATTCCTAATGTCATCGTTTATCAGAGAGTAAAGCGTTTGAAAGGCTGTTTCTTCCGGCGGAGGAAAATCGTCATTGAACAGTATCTTCTCAATCTCTGCCGATCTATTCTTCTCAATCTCCTCGCCCGACATAAAAAACTTCCCGCAGAAATCCTTTATATGTTTTTTATAATCCCTTTTTAGATTTTGTTTCAGCCTCTTTATCATTGTCTTATGCTGCCCATGAGGATAGCCATTCTCCGACACAAACCTCGGCGTCCCGCCGATAAATATTAATTTCTCTACATCTTCCGGATATTTAAAATAGTATCTTGCAATTATAAAAGACGCCATAGACCACCCTGCCGGAATAATTTTTTTTATGCCAAGGGAATCTACCAATCCCTTTAAATCCTGAACAAAAATGTTAAATAAGCTGAAGGCTGACGGCTGAAAGCTGAAAGCTGATTTCCCATGCCCCCTCAAATCAACTGCAATTACCTGAAAATCCCTTGAAAGTTCATCTACCTGATATTTCCAGACATGAGAATTCATCGCCCAGCCGTGGACAAGGATAATGGATTTTCCCTTGCCGGCTATTCGGTAATGGAGATTAATGCCATCGGAAGTTTTAAAGAAAGGCATGTATTAAGCAATAAGCTTTATTATGTCTCTATAGGTTACAAAAAGGGTAAGGATAATAAAAAATGATATACCTGCAGCGCCTATGATTTGGTAGGCTCTCAGGCTTAAAGGAGATTTTTTTAATGACTCGATGGCGAGGATTATAAGGTGTCCGCCATCCAATGCCGGAAGAGGAAGGAGGTTTAATATGCCGAGACTCAAACTTAACAGCCCTGTAAAATATATAAGGTTTATAAAACCTGCATCTGCAGCCTTGCCTGCCATAACAGCAATGCCGACAGGCCCCGACAGGTTGTCCATAGAACCGCTGCCTGAAAAAAGATTGAAGATAAGTTGAATTGTGCCGATAGATACTGCCTCGATTGTCCCTACGCCTGCAATTGCCGCATCGAATAAAGAGATATGTTTGCCGATTATCAAGGCAATAGTGATAAGTAAAAAGGCAAAGACAATATTAAAAATCGAGCCTGCAGAAATAATTATGCCTCTCTTCCATCTTTCTTCTTTTAAAAACTCAAGAGATTCGCCGCCGTCTTCATCTTTTGAAAAACTTACAAAACCTCCGAGGGGCAAAAGCCTTAATGTAAATTTCGTCTCCTTATGTTTAAATAGTGTCGCTATTTTTGGACTGAAAGGAAATCCTATTGAGAACTCGTAGGCATTAATGCCGAGCCTTCTCGCAACAATAAAATGCCCGAATTCATGGATTAGAACTACAATCGTAAATACAAAAAGAAACGCAAATATTGAAATCATTATACTACCCGCTATTCACTAATCACTATTTTAAATGGTCGGGGCGAGAGGATTTGAACCTCCGACCCCCTGCTCCCAAGGCAGGTGCGCTAGCCAGGCTGCGCTACGCCCCGAATAAAAAGAAAAACCTGATTAATCCACAGATTACGCAGATTTTCACGGATGACAGCACCGCTGTCATTCTGAGGGCAAAGCCCGAAGAATCTCAAAACATAGATTCCTCACTCCGTTCGGAATGACATTTCTGCGGTAATCTGCGAAATCTGCGGATTATTAGTTCAAGATAGCATATTAAGTGTAGTTTTGCAATAAATTGGAGCGATTCT